>JBFIZG010000026.1:0-18114 GCA_041604955.1 Gemmatimonadales bacterium
CACCGGCGGCGGGTTCAAGGTTGTCCGGGCGGTTGTCGTGCTCAAACACGCGGTGAGCGAAGTGCGGAAGATCCTCCATCCGAGGGCGATCTTCGTCAGCAAGCTCGGTCGGGTGCCCATTCGCTCCGAAAACTTGCTCAACGTGTTGGCGTTTCTCGCGCTCTACGTGTTGACGCACGGGATCGGCACGCTGCTTCTGGCGTTGCTGGGGAGCGATCTGGTGACGGCCACGAGCGCTGCGCTCGCGGCGATGTCGAGCATCGGGCCCGGCCTCGGCGCGGTCGGTCCCACCTCGCACTATGGGGACCTCGGGGGACCCGCGCAGCTCATCCTCTCCGCACTCATGCTGCTCGGCCGGCTGGAGTTTTACACGCTGTTGGTCCTGTTCATTCCGGCGACGTGGGAGCGATGGGGCGGGCATCGGTAGCGAGCGTGTCGTCCTTTGCACACGGCGGGGCACCCGGCTAGCTTACACAGGCCTCAGGTCCGAAGGGCTGCTGCGCGTGAACCGCGTCAGGACCGTGAAGGTAGCAGCGCTAAGCGATTGCAGACGTCGCTTCGGGTTGCCTGGGGCCATTTATTTTTCTCATGACACACACTGCGCTCGCCCGAAAGTACCGACCCACCCGGTTTGGGGATCTGGTCGCCCAAGGTCACGTCGCCGCTGGTTTAGAGGGAGCCGTGGCCAAGGGACGCGTCGCACACGCCTATTTGCTGTCGGGACCGAGAGGGGTGGGGAAAACCAGCGCCGCCAGAATCCTCGCCATGGCCCTCAATTGCGACGATCGGGCGGACGGGGGCGAACCCTGCGGTCGGTGCGACTCCTGTTCCCGTATCTGGTCTGGGGGCACGAATCTGGACGTGGTCGAGATCGATGCCGCCAGCAATCGCGGCGTCGATGATGCGCGCGATCTCCGAGAGCGCGCGATGTATGCTCCCAGCGCGCCGGACCGATACAAGGTCTACATCATTGACGAAGCGCATATGCTCACGCGTGAAGCGTGGAATGCGCTTCTCAAGATTCTGGAAGAGCCGCCCCCGGGGGTGGTCTTCGTCTTTGCGACAACCGACCCGCAAAAGATCACGAATACCGCCGCTCCCGTCATGAGCCGCGTGCAGCGGTTCGACTTCCGCCGCATCGGGCCGCATCCCATTGCGGAACGGTTACGCGTTGTGGCTCGGGCCGAATCGATCGAGTGCGACGATGATGCGCTGGAATTGATTGCACGGGTCGCGGATGGGGGAATGCGCGACGCGTTGTCCATTCTCGACCAGGCCTTGGCGTTCGGAGAAGGTTCGGTGACGGCGAGCCGGG
Source organism: Gemmatimonadales bacterium (assembly GCA_041604955.1). Lineage (GTDB taxonomy): Bacteria > Gemmatimonadota > Gemmatimonadetes > Gemmatimonadales > GWC2-71-9 > JBFHWR01. Next base: position 1,316 of record JBFIZG010000026.1, read on the forward strand.
TGCGACAGGCACTCGGACTCATCGACGACGAGATGTATGCCGAGCTCATCGCGCTGTTGGCCGAGCGGCGAACGGCCGACGTGTTTCCGTTCGTGACGCGGATACTGGATTCCGGCGCAGACATGGCGGAGTTCGTCAAGGGGGCCGGCGAGCTGATGCGCGCGCTCATGATCCGTCTCTTGGGCAGCGAGCCGGAAGGTCTCACGGACACGGTGCGAGCAGCCCTCGATCGACACCAGAGCGCGTTTCAGACCGGTGACGTGCTCCGCATGCTCAAACTGCTGGCGGCAACGGAAGAAGCGATTCGACGAAGCGCCAATGCCCGCCTCCATGTCGAGGCGCTGCTCGTGCAGTGGACCCTGCTCGATCGGACCGTCGAGCTGCAGGAAGTGCTCGACGCCCTCGGGGAATCGCCCGGTCCGGCGGACGGGGGCGTGCCCGCGGCGCCCAGTGGGCGGCGGCGGCAACCAAGACCGCCCCCCGTTCCAGCGACGGGTTCGGAACCGAAGCCCGCACGGTCGCCGCGCGCGTCCGCGAGTGGTGGAACCGTGACGATCGAGCGGGTTCGGGCCGAATGGCCTGCGATTCTCGAAGCCGTGGGGAACCGCCGGCGCGTGGTGCGGGAGGCGCTCGGGAACGCAACACCCGTCTCGATCGCCGAGAACGTCATTGCGATCGAGGTGAGCGATTCAGACGTGCACCTGGATGGGCTCGAGCGCACCCGGAAGCTCGTCACCGACGCGGTGTGCGAAACGATGGGGCAGTCGGACCTCTCCGTGGTGTATCGAAGCCCGGACGCCACTCAGGCGTCAGACAGCCAGGAGACACCCATTCGCCGAAACGCGGAGTCCGATCGGGTCGATCGGTTGCAGCGATATCGCAAGCTCGACCCGGCGCTCGATTCCATGGCCGATGCCCTGGATCTCGAGCTTTTGGAGTAGCTTGCGGCGCCTACGTGAGCGTCGTAGCTTGCACGAGTCGGACGTCTTTCACACGATTTGCGGGTAGTCGAGACACAATGGCGGATTTTTCCCAACTGCTGCAACTCGGTCAACAGATGCAGGGACGCTTGAACGAGATGCAGACCGAACTCGCGCAGCGCACCGTGACCGGATCGGCCGGTGGGGGAATGGTGACGGCAACCGCGGACGGTCGCGGGCAGGTTCACGCGATACACATCGACCCGGCCATTGTCGCCGACGGCGACATGGAAATGCTGGAAGATCTCGTCCTTGCCGCCGTGAGCGAGGCGCAACGCAAGGCCGAGGAGCTGTACCGCAGCGAACTCAGCAAGGTCTCCGGGGGATTGCCCCTCCCGTTCCGATTTCCGCTCTAGCCCTGTGCCGGCAATTGATGATCTGGCCGGAGAGCTGGCCAAGCTGCCTGGCATCGGGCGGAAAACTGCTACGCGCCTGACGTATTTCCTTCTGAAACAGCCTCCGGAAGCGGTGCATCGACTTGCCGAAGTGATCAAGTCTGTGTCCGATCGGGTCAGTCCCTGTTCCGTGTGCGGGAACCTCGGCGAAACCGATCCGTGTCTCATCTGCACCGACCCCAGGCGGGACGGGAGTTTGCTCTGCGTCGTCGAGGAGGCGTCGGACATTGGGGTGATCGAGCAAAGTGGAGAATACCGCGGGCTCTATCATGTGTTGGGAGGCCACCTCTCCCCCCTCGACGGTATCGGACCCGACGACCTGCGCATCGAGAGCCTGACGACACGGCTCGCGAACGGTTCTCAGGTCGCCGAAGTGATTCTGGCAACCAACCCGTCGATGGGTGGCGAAGCCACCGCCTCGTATGTGCGTGATGTCTTGGGCGGGACCGGGGTTCGGCTCTCCCGCATTGCCCTCGGCTTGCCGGTCGGGGGCGATCTCGAATACGCCGATAGGCTCACCATCGCCAAGGCGCTCGCCGCGCGGCGGGACATGAGCGAGTGATGGGACCAAAGACCAAGGCGGCGTTCATCGGGTTGGGGGTGGGGACGGCAGTGGGCGCGTTGCTCGCCCAGCGTTCCATCGGGCGGCATCGCCGTGATCTCTTCAGCGAGCGGTCGCTGCAGCGCCTCTCGGCGCTCGGGTATTTGAACGGGCACCCGAGTGTCGAGGCGGTTCGGCTCCTGCACGACTACCTCATGTGGGAAAAACATCCGGTGCTCCGACGACGGGCGGAGATGATCGTACGCAAGATGGAAGAGAAGCTCGGCTGATGCGTGAACCTGCCAACGCGATCGACTGGTCGCTCAGTGAAAGCGACGCAAACCGCATAGCCCAGGAGCTGAGCCATCTCCTCATGGCAACACAGGCTCGAAGCATCCTGTTGGTCGACCGGAGCGGGCACCTCGTGGCCAGCAGGGGCGAGACCCTGGTGGACGACCAAGCGGCCTTTGCCTCTTTGACTGCGGCTGACTTCAGTGCCAACAGCCAGATGGCGCGCGCCCTCGGCGAACCGGAGTTCATCTCTCTGTTTCACGAGGGGACCAAGCTGTCCATGTTCATGGCTGACGTCGCCGGCCGCGCGATACTCGCCGTGATCTTCGACCGACAGACGACGCTGGGGATGGTGCGGTTGCGGGCTCGGCAATCCATCGGCGGCCTCGTCGGTATCCTCGTAGACATCTTCACCCGGGTCCGCGTCGGCAGTCGGGCAGGCGCGCCGGCGACCGGACCGCTTCGCGACGCGGACGAAGAGATCGAGAAGCTCTTTTCGGAGTAAGGGACGGATTCGTCGACTATGACGATGGTCAATTACGCCTCCAGGGAGATCAACTGCAAAGTCGTGTACTACGGCCCCGGCCTGGGCGGTAAGACGACGACGCTCGAGCAGATCTACGGGCAAGTCGCCCCCGATCAGCGCGGTAAGTTGGTTGCGCTCGCGACCGAGTCGGAGCGGACGCTGTTCTTCGATTTCTTGCCGGTTGATTTTGGTACCGTCCGCGGGTTCAAGGTGCGCTTTCATCTCTACACAGTGCCGGGGCAAGTGTATTACAATGCATCTCGGAAGCTCATTCTGAAGGGTGTGGACGGGATCGTGTTTGTTGCGGACAGCCGGATCTCACGGTCGGCGGCGAACGTCGAGTCGATGCAAAACCTCTACGACAACATGCGGGAGTATGGTTACGACCTGGCCACGATCCCACTCGTGCTCCAATACAACAAACGGGACCTTCCGGATGCGGCGCCCGTCGAGGAGCTGCAAATGTCGTTGAACCCAGGTTGGGTGGTTGGCGAATCCGATGCGCAGGGCGGCGACGCGGGGCCGCACGATCGTGGTAACGCCCCGGCAGACTCCGCGCACGGCGTCACGACGATTGCGCGGGCGCCGTTCTTCGAGACCGTGGCCATCTCGGGACAGGGGGTTCTCGAGTCGTTGCGCCAGGTGTCCAAGATGGTCTTGAAAAACCTCGAGTAGGCGCGCTGGGTCGATATGATTTGGACGCTCCCGAACATCATCACGGTCGCGCGGATTGCGCTGACCCCGGTCATTGCGCTGTTGCCCTTCATCAACGGCTACGTCCCCAAGCTCATTGCCTTCGTCGTGTTCCTGGTGGCGGCGATCAGTGACATCTACGACGGGAGGCTCGCACGCGAACGCGACGAGATCACAGATCTGGGTAAGCTGCTCGACCCGCTGGCCGACAAGCTGCTGCTGTTTGCCACGCTCATACCGATCTATTGGATCACGCGCTACCCCATGCAGCAGTACGAAATCCCGTGGTGGGGCAACCTGCCGCTCTGGGTGGCGCTTCTCCTCATCGGCAGGGAAGTCGCCATGACCGCGTTTCGCCACCTGGCAAAGAAGCGCGGTGTGATCATCGCCGCTGCCGGGGCCGGGAAACTCAAGACCATCGTGCAAGACGTGTTCATCGGCGCCACGATCGCCTGGTTTGCCTGGAAGGACATGAGTACGGCATTCGGGTGGGAACAGGGCTGGTTCGGGGCGTTTTGGGAACGGTTCCACGGGACGGTGGTCGCGCTCACGCTCGCCATCGCCATTCTCGTGACGGTCTATTCGCTCGGATTCTACATGTACCGGTATCGCAAGCTCTTCGGCCCGGCGGCTTCGACCACCGGACACCGCGATGGACCTTGAGGTCGTCACCGTAGGCACCGAGTTATTGCTCGGATTCACCCTCGATAGCAACGCAGCGGAAGTCTCTCAGGCGATGGCGTCGATCGGCGCGGTCGTGACTCGGCGCGCGACGGTTGGAGACGACCGCGCCGCAATCCGTGCTGCGGTCGCCGACGGTCTCAACCGCACCGGGTTCGTGATCGTCACCGGTGGCCTGGGTCCCACGCGCGACGATGTGACCAAACACGCCGTCGCAGACGTCTTCGACGCGCCGCTCGACCTCGACGCCTCGTACCTCGAGAAACTCGAGCGGCGATTCGAGCAATTGAGGCGGGGGCCAATGCCCGAGAGCAATCGAACCCAAGCGCTCGTGCCGCGTGGAGGGACGATGCTCAGGAACCCGAAGGGAACGGCACCAGGGCTCTGGCTCGAGAGCGACCGGGGAACGGCGGTCATGTTACCGGGTGTGCCACATGAAATGCGGTGGCTGCTCGAGCATGAGGTCGTCCCGCGGTGTCGAGAGCGGGACCAGACCCGGCAGGGCTCCGTGACGCGGTCCCGCACGCTCCGGACCACCGGAATCGCCGAATCGAAGCTCGCGGTGGAGATCGCGGCCCTCGAGGAGCGGATCGCGCCGGTGACCCTCGCCTACCTCCCAACCCTGCTCGGTGTCGACCTCCGACTCACGGCCTGGCAGTTGGATTCCGATGCTGCCGATGGCGCGTTGGAGAGGGCCGTGCAGCTGCTTCGGCCCGTCCTCGGCGTGAACACGTATGGTGAGGGAGCCGTCGACTTGGCAGCGGTGATCCTGGATAGCCTGCGTCGAGCCGGAATCCGGATCGCAGTGGCCGAATCGTGTACCGGTGGGCTCGTTGGCGCTCGAATCACGGACGTCCCGGGGGCGTCGGACCGGTTTGCGGGCGGGGTGATTTCGTACGACAACGAATCGAAAACGCGAGACCTCGACGTTGCGGAATCGTTGCTCGACGAGGTCGGCGCGGTGAGCGAACCCGTGGCGCAGGCGATGGCAGACGGTGTGTGCCGCCGGTTTCGGACCGAGGTCGGGATTGCGGTCACCGGCATTGCCGGTCCGGAGGGAGGTACGGAGGAGAAGCCCGTTGGAACCGTCTGTTTTGGGGTGAGGCTCCCTTCGGGGTGCCGGACGCTCACCAGGTGGTTCCCGGGTGGGCGATCCGAGGTGCGGGCCAGAGCCGCTCAGGCAGCGCTGGACGCCGTTCGCCGCGCGCTCGACGGGGAGTGACCTTTGCCGAGCGCTTCCCCTGCCAAATCGGCGGGCTACGATGGTGCGGGGTTTGCAGTTCGGTTACAGTTGTGAGGGCAGATAATCAACCATCCGGCCACTGAGATACGCTGAACATATGACCAAAAAAAGGAAGCATAGAGGCGAGGGAGGCATGGGGTCGACGAGCCCCGAGCCCACCGATGAGAGTGCCGATCGCAGCGCCGAACCGGCGTCCGGCGGGGAGGCCAGCGAGGGCGCAGTGACGCTGGACGCCGTGGGGCCGGAGGTCGTGGAGCGGCTGAACAAGGAGCAACAGGAACTCCAGGACCGGTACCTTCGGCTGGCGGCCGATTTCGACAATTTCCGAAAGCGAGCGGCCAGGGAGCGCTCCGAGACCTGGGCGAGGGCGCAGGCGGCGGTGGTGTCGAGTCTTCTCGACGCGCTCGACGATCTGGCGCGCGTATCCGAGGTGGATGCCGGGCAGACCAAGGCCGCGGACGTGCTAGGAGGGGTGCAGCTGGTCGAGCGGAAGATTCTCCACGCGCTCGAAGGCGCGGGGCTCAGGAAGCTCGGGTCGGAGGGTGAGGCGTTTGACCCGAATCACCACGAGGCGATTTCGGCCTTGCCGGCGCCATCGACCGACCTGCACGATCAGGTGGCGGCCGTTTTGCAGCCGGGGTACCGCTTCAGCGGGACGTTGCTGCGTCCTGCCAAGGTGCAGGTGTTTGTGGAATCGGACGAGGCGACTGAATAGCGTTCATGGCGGCGACGAAGGACTATTACCAGATCTTAGGCGTTTCCGAGAAGGCCTCGGCGGATGAAATCAAGAAGGCCTATCGCGGACTGGCCAAGAAGTATCATCCGGATGCGAACCCCGACAACAAGTCTGCGGGCGAGCGCTTCAAGGAAATTTCCGAAGCGAATTCCGTTCTGAGCGATCCCGACAAGCGAAAACAGTACGACACGATGCGCCGGTTTGGTTCGTTCGCCGGGGGCGCCAAGACGTGGAATCGTCGACCGGGCGGCGACGCCGGGTCGTTCCGCGTGGATGACCTGGATTTTGGATCGTTTGGTGGCGGAGGGTTCTCGGGCCTGGGCGACATCTTCTCGTCCATCTTTGGTCGCGGAAAACGCGGGACTCAGGTGGAGCCTATCGAGGCCACGGTCGCCGTCCCCTTCAAGGTGGCGGCTTTGGGGGGGAAGGTTCCGGTGACCGTCAGCGTGACCGAAGCCTGTCCGACGTGCGGCGGCTCAGGGGCTGCCCCCGGAGCCAAGGTCAACCTGTGCAGCGAATGCTCGGGGCGGGGGATGGTCAGCTTCGGTCAGGGCGGGTTCGCCGTCAATCGCCCGTGCCCGGCGTGTCGCGGTCGTGGCCGGGTGCCGTCGACGCCGTGTCCCAAGTGCGCGAGCCGTGGCGAAATCTCAATCGACAAGAAGCTCCTCGTGACCGTTCCTCCGGGGACCGACACGGGTCACAAAGTTCGCCTCAAAGGGCAAGGGCAGCGTAACTCGACCGGCGGTCGGCCGGGAGACCTGATCATCACGTTCGACGTGCAACCGGACCGCTTCTTCCGCCGTGATGGGCTCGACGTCTACTGCACCGTGCCACTGAATTTTGCGCAGGCCGCTCTCGGAACGAAGCTCAAGGTCCGCACCATTCACGGAAAGAGCTTTGTCGTCAAGATTCCACCGGGGACACAAGCCGGCCGGAAACTCCGTATCAGCAAACAAGGCATCGAAAAGAACGGTCAGAAGGGAGATCAGTTCGTCGAGATCGCCGTGACGATTCCGGAGGACCTGACACCCGAACAGCGGGAACGACTCGCCGAGTTCGCCGAGTCGACGAATCTGAAGTACTAGTAGCGCGTCACGGTCCGATCCAACGTCCAGCGCTGTCCGGCTGAATGTTCCCCAGGGGTCGGACGACAAATGTTGCATACGGCCCGTCTTCCGACCACCGCCCGATCTCGCCCGTCTCGGGAGAAATCCCAAAAACCACGAAGCCGTCACGGCCCGCTTGCCCGGCCAAGACGTGTGGGCGTCCCTGTGAATCGACGGCGAGATCAGCCACGAACGCCGATTCCGCCCACGGCCACTCCAGACGCCACCGTATACGGCCGAGGGCGTTGTAGAGCGTGATCGTCCGATCGGGTATGGCGTGGAGCACCCCTCCCCGTGCGGCAACCAGAAAACCACTTCGCGGGCTCTGTTGCGTAAGGGCGAACATGCTCGTGTCCGCGCCTTCGAGAGCCAAGAGCTGACCGCTGGGGGATTCGACGATAATGCGCCCGTCCGGGAGGACGGCAAATTGATGCGGCGCCGAAGCAACCCCGTCGAGCTCGATACGACGCTCGCGCGATCCGTCGCGGGCAAAAACGACGATTGCGGGACGTCCGTCACTCACGTCTGATACGAACCACTTGTCGGTCGCCCACTGCACATGGTGCGGGCTGACGAGGTTGCCGGCTCCTAGCGTATCGATCTTCCCCGTCCACTGGTTTCGAAGGAGCACCCCTCCCAGGCCGGCCCTGGTGATCGCGAGCACCGAGTCACCGGCGGGCGCCACCGCCCGGCCGTCGAGAAAGATCAGCTCGTCGAGCGGCCTGGTCTCCGTGCAACCGATGACGGCTGCGAGCATTAGGCATATGAGGAGCAACCGGCTCCGTCGTTGCCCGCCTGCAATGTGATTCTCAGACATCGGACTCCATAGTGAATCTCCCATGCGCAAATCTAATACACTGTCGGTGGGTATCCGTTCGGTGCATGGCGCGGTGATCGGACGAAGCGGAGCGCACAGCAGTCGTTTGGGAGGCCAACGTCCTTCAGGAGCCACAGAGCACACGGAGCAACAACGCGAGATCACAGAGACGGTTCACTCTGTGTCCTCACGAATCCCTCTGTGGACTCTGTGGCTACTGCTTGGGCGGGGGCACTACAGGGAAGCTGGGTAGCGTCTCCTCCCGCCCGGGATTATCGTCCGAAGGCTTCGTCCCGCTGGGTCATGCGAGTCTATTACACGGATCAATTCGTCCTTCCGCTTCCTGCGGGGCATCGCTTTCCCATGGAGAAGTACGCGCTGCTACGCGCGCGAATCAACGGGTCGCACGCAACGTTGCCGGTCACCCTCCTCGTGCCACAGGCGGCAGGGAATCATGACTTGCTCCGCGCTCACGAGGCCCCGTACGTGGAGCGTGTCGTTGAGGGGACGCTCTCGCGGACCGAGATCCGACGCATCGGGTTCCCCTGGTCGCCCGAACTGGTGGAACGTTCTCGACGATCGGTTGGCGCAACCATCGAGGCATGTCGCGCGGCACTATCCGATGGAGTCGGCGTCAGCCTTGCGGGGGGAACGCATCACGCGTATCCAGACCGGGGCGAGGGATTCTGCGTCTTCAACGACGCCGGCGTGGCCGCGCGCACGCTCCAGGCTGCGGGTGCCGTCACCCGTGTGCTCGTCGTGGATTGTGATGTGCATCAGGGGAACGGAACGGCGCGCATGTTTGCCGAGGACCCGAGCGTGTTCACGTTCGATCTGTGTGCAGCGCACAACTTCCCGTTCTCAAAGGAGGCGGGCGATCTCGTCATCGCGCTGGACGATGGCACGGGGGATGACGAGTATCTCGGTGCTTTGGAGCGTGGGCTCGCTCTCGCGCTGGAGCGTTTTCAGCCGGACATCGCGATCTACCTCGCGGGCGCCGATCCGTATGAGGGCGATCGGCTGGGCCGGCTCTCAGTGAACAAACGGGGACTGGCGGAACGGGATCACATGGTCTTGCGTACGCTCCGGACCCATGCTATTCCCGTGGCAGTGACGATGTCGGGTGGATATGCCGTCGATGTGACGGATACGGTCGATATCCACTTCCAAACGGTGTGTATCGCACTGGGTGCAATGGATGCCTCGGCGCCGCTCGCAGACTCACGCGTCCACACCCGGGACAATAGATTCGTCAGCTGAATTCACTGCTCATGGGGTGTCGCTCATGACCTTGCCTTCGACCACGCCGACGGTGCTGGAGCGGACCTGGTCGTTCGACCTCGCGGCGGAGTTCGGTCATCATGACGTGACCGGCGCGCTCGAAGAGTTTGTCGCCGAATCCGGTGTCACGGCCGGCTTCGTGATCGTCCAGCTCGTCGGATCGACGGGTGCCATCACGACCATCGAGTACGAACCCGGCGCGCTCGCGGATCTCGAGCGCGCGCTGTCGGTGCTCGCGCCGGTGGATGCAGACTACGAACACAACGTGCGCTGGGGAGACGGAAACGGGTTTTCCCACGTACGGTCCGCGTTGTTGAAAACCAGCTTGGCGTTGCCGATCGTCGGATCGCGTCTCGCGCTTGGAACGTGGCAACAAGTGGTCGTGATAAACCTCGACAATCGACGGAGAAGCCGGACGGTTGTTGCAGTGGTTTCGGGAGAGCGGGCGGTGTCGGTCGACTAGCGCTGGCCGCGAGCCACGTGCACTTGTACCGACTTCTTGTCGCCAACAAACACGTTTGCCGCCCAGCCGGTGAGGCCGACGATGACGGACGCGGCAATGGCGGATCCCAATCCTTCGGTATGGAACGAGGGCATCATTGACGCGACGATCAGCACCATGAGACCGTTGATGACGAAGATGAACAACCCCAGGGAAAGCAGCGTAAACGGCAGCGTGAGAACGAAGACGACCGGCCGGATGAAGGCGTTGACGAGTCCCAGGAGCAGCGCGGCGAGCCACAGGGACGAGACGCCGTCAAAATGGATGCCGCCGAGCAGCGCGTCTGCCGCCCAGAGCCCAAAGGCCGTGATGAGAATTCGCATGATGAACGTACGCATGGCTGATATACTCTACGAATTTGAGTCGCGGTGGGTTTCAGGTGTGCGACGATGCCTCGAGAATGGGAATCGTGCGCTCGAGGTGATACCCGTTCCACCTCATCAATCATCGTTCCTTCGCACATGATGGGAGAGGTCATCGAGTTCCGAGGCGTCGAGGTCAACATCGACGGGCATCGGGTCGTTGGACCGCTCGACCTGGTCGTCCATCGGGGAGAGACGGTGGTGTTGCTCGGACACAGTGGTTCGGGGAAGACCACCACGCTCCGGCTCATCAATCGGCTGTTGGACCCGACGGCGGGTGACGTGCTCGTCGAAGGACGTGAGACTCGCTCCTGGGATCCGGTGCAACTGCGGCGGCGAATCGGGTATGTCATTCAAGAGGTCGGTCTCCTTCCGCATCTGTCAGTGGCCCGGAACGTCGGGGTGGTCCCCCGCCTGAGCGGGTGGGCGGAAACCCGGATCGAGGCTCGTGTGAGCGAACTGCTGACCCTGGTCGACTTGCACCCCTCCGACTACCTGAAGCGAATGCCGCACCAGCTGTCGGGTGGTCAGCGGCAGCGGGTCGGGGTCGCCCGCGCATTGGCCGCCGATCCCCCCATCCTCTTGTGTGACGAGCCGTTTGGGGCCGTCGATCCGGTGACGCGTTCGGATCTCCAGCGAGAATTCAGATCGTTGATCGAACGGCTGGAGAAAACCGTCGTCTTCGTGACCCACGACGTACGCGAAGCGATGACGCTGGCGGATCGGGTGGTGGTGATGGATTCGGGTGGGATCGAGTTCGACGGATCGGTCGATGCGTTTCGATCGGACGCGACGCCGGCGGTTCGCGCCCTGCGGGAGCTCGTATGAGCTTTCTCGATTATCTGCTTCGCAACCGCACGGATGTGCTAATCCGGTCGCTCGAGCACCTGGGGATGGTAGCCGTGTCCTCGATGATCGCCATCGCGATCGGCGTACCGCTCGGGATCCTCATCGTGCGGAACGCGAGGCTGCGGGGACCGGTGCTCGGAGTCGCCAACGTCTTTCAGACGATCCCGAGTCTTGCGCTGTTCGGGTTTTTGATTCCCCTCCCGCTCATTGGCGGGATTGGCGCCCGTACGGCAATCGTCGCGCTCGTCGTGTACGCGCTCTTGCCTGTCATCCGGAACACCTATGCGGGCATCGCCGGCGTGGACCCGGCCGTTCGGGATGCGGCGCGAGGCATGGGGATGACCGACCGACAGATCCTACGCATCGTCGAGCTACCACTGGCAATGCCAGTCATCCTTGCCGGCGTTCGTGTCGCGACCGTGATCGGTGTTGGGATTGCGACGATCGCCGCGGCGATTGGAGCGGGCGGGCTCGGTGTGTTTATCTTTCGCGGGCTCTCGATGGTTGACAACCAGGTGATCCTTGCGGGCGCGGTCCCGGCGGCGCTGCTCGCGCTGTTGGCAGACGGTATTCTGCATCTCGTCGAACGGCGGCTCGATTGGAGAGTGGAATGAGGATTCCGATGGCGATCATGCTTGCCGTCGTCGGATGTGGCGCGGGTGGTGGTTCCGACACGGTTGTCGTTGGCTCCAAAAACTTCACCGAATCGGTCTTGCTCGGCGAAATCGTGGCGCAACAGTTTGAGCGGACCGGACTCGACGTCGACCGGCGGCTCAACTTGAGTGGGTCGTTTATCGCCCATCGAGCGTTGACGACGGGACAACTCGACGTGTACGTCGAATACACCGGGACCGCATACTCCGCCATTCTCAACATGGAGGGCGAAACCGACGCGGTCCGCGTTTTCGGCATCGTCGACAGCGTGTATCGATCCCGTTGGGATTTGCAATGGACCGAGCCGCTCGGCTTCAACAACACGTTTGCGATCCTGGTCCGCGCGTCCGATGCCGAACGCCTCGGACTACGGACGGTGACGGACGCGGTGCCTCACGCGGCAGACTGGAGGTTCGGCGCCGGTTATGAATTCATCGAGCGCGCGGACGGTTTCAGAGGACTCGTCGACACGTACGGGCTCTCGTTTGCGGGCCACCCGCGTGAAATGGAACTCGGTCTCATCTATCGGTCGCTTGCGGAAGGGCGGGTCGATATGGTTGCGGGGAACTCGACCGACGGTCAGATCGAGAATCTCAACCTCGTGCATTTGGAAGACGATCGTGGGTACTTCCCGCCGTACGAGGCGGCCCCCGTGGTGCGCAGCGAGACGCTCGCACGCTATCCACGGGCTCGAGACGCGCTCCGGCAACTGGGAGGCGTCTTGACCGAGGCGCGGATGCGGATCCTCAATCGGTACGTCGACGTGGACAAACGAGATGTGAGAGATGTCGCGACTGAGTTTCTGGATTCGCTCGAACGATGACTGACCCGATGCCTCCGGTGTCCTAGACGATCTCCTTTTTCGGCGATACCTTAGGCCCACACGAACCCGGCCTCGAATGGTGTCTGCCCTCCCGGAGGTTTTCATGTATCACACTACCGTTTCTCGTATGACCGCATCTGCGGTTGTTGCGGTCGCATCGCTGGGCTTTGCCGCACCAGTTGGGGCGCAGGCGCCCGATGGGACGCTTCAGGTTGCGGATTGGCTGGATTGGGAGCGCGTGGGGGATCCCCGAATCTCACCGGACGGGTCGCAGATCGTGTACGCCCGGCGGTGGATCGACAAGATGGGCGATCGATGGGAATCCTCGATTTGGATCGTCGGGACTGACGGTTCCAGAAACCGACACCTCATCGATGGTTCGTCGCCTCGCTGGTCACCGGACGGTACACGGCTCGCGTTTTTTGCGCCGGACGATGACGGCAAGACACAGATCTTCATTCGGTGGATGGATGACGAAGGGGCGGTTACCCAGGTCACGCGGCTGACCGAGAGTCCGTCGAATCTCGATTGGTCGCCCGACGGGACCCGGCTGGCGTTCCGCATGCGCGTTCCCGCCGAGGAGCCGTCCTCCAAACACTGGAACATCGCGCTGCCCAAACCCAAGGGAGCGAAATGGACCGACAGCCCGCGCATCGTCGAGCGTCTCGTGTATCGACAGGATCGCGTCGGGTTTCTCGAGGAGAGTTTCCAGCAGATCTTTGTCGTCTCGGCCGATGGGGGAACCCCGCGTCAATTGACTCGAGGCGACTTCAACCATGGCGCTCCCACGTGGAGCCCGGACGGAGGCCTGCTGTTCAGCGGACTGCTCAGGGAAGACGCCGTGTATCACTGGCAGGAGAGTGAGATTTACCGGCTCGACGTCAATTCGCGCGCCGTCACGCCGATCACCGATCGCCGCGGTCCGGATCGACGGCCCGTGCCGTCACCCGACGGACGGTACATCGCCTACATCGGCTACGATACCACGGGCATGGACTACATCGAGTCAGCACTCTACGTCATGAATGCGGACGGTTCGAATCCCCGCGTGCTGACGGCCGAGCTGGATCGAACCCCCGGGGCGATGTTCTGGGGTCCACGGAGTCGCGGCATCTATTTCAACGTTCGAGCAGACGGATACGCCAACGTGTTCCATGTGACATTGGATGGGCGCACGAGGCAGGTTACCACGGGAAAGCAGCTCCTCGGGATCAACGACGTCAGTCGCGACGGCATCGCTGTCGGAATGCGGGAAGACCAGCACGAGCCCGGTGACGTTATCGCGTTCGCTGTGAACAACCCCGAGCGCATCACCCGCATCACGCGTGTCAACGAAGACATCCTCGCCGGCAAACGACTGGGAGAGGTCGAAGAGGTGTGGTACGACTCGGACGACGGCTTACCCATCCACGGATGGATCATCAAACCGCCGGACTTCGATCCGACGCTCAGGTACCCGATGATGTTGGTAATCCACGGCGGCCCGCACGGGATGTACGACGGCGGGTTCAATTTCGGATGGCAGGAACATGCGGCGAACGGGTACGTCGTGCTGTATACGAATCCGCGTGGCAGCTCCGGATACGGGAGTGAATTCGGCAACGCCATCCAGTACGATTACCCCAACAAAGACTTCAACGATCTAATGGCGGGGGTGGATGAGGTCGTATCACGCGGGTACGTGGACGAGTCGAACATGTTCGTCTACGGATGCTCGGGCGGCGGAGTGCTCACTGCCTGGGTCGTCGGCCACACCGATCGATTCCGCGCCGCGCCATCCAATTGTCCGGTCACGAACTGGTTCAGTTTCGTCGGTCAGGTCGACGGAAACTACCTGCGCTGGTACGCCGACTTCGAGCACTTTCCATGGGAAGATCCGAGCGAGCACATTCGCCGCTCGCCGATCATGTACGTAGGGAACGTGACGACGCCCACGATGCTGATGACCGGTATCCAAGACATGCGCACCCCCATCTCCCAGACGGAGCAGTTCTACCAGGCGCTCAAGGCGCAGCGTAAACCAACGGCCATGATCCGATTCGAAGGGGAGTGGCACGGCACATCGAGTAAGCCATCGAACTTTCTCCGCACGCAACTCTATTTGCGAAAATGGTTCGAGCGGTGGGGGACGCATGACGACAATCGAAAGACCACTACCGACGAGGGATGAGCGCATGCGGATTGCACGCCACCGATGTTGATTGAGTTTGCGATCTACGCCGATCAGCCCTGAGGCCCGGTGACGATCGGAGGCGAGGTCACCAACAGGACGTTTCGGCACGTTCCCTACATGGGGGTAATCTGGGTCGTCCACGAAGCGATGAAGCGTGGATTCTGGAACGGACACCCGGATTGGAGCAACCTCGGCCAAGGGCAACCTGAAGTCGGCCCGATGGACGGCGCCCCGCCACGTCTCTCCCGCATCGATCTGCAACCGCACGACCACGCGTACGGACCCGTTGGCGGAACCGACGAGCTGCGTGAGGTCGTCGCCGCACACTACAACCGGCTCTACCGGCGCGGAAAACGGTCGGCATACACGAAAGACAACGTGGCGATTGCCTCGGGTGGCCGTCTGATGCTCTCCCGCATGATGGCGACGCTGGGATCGATCAATATCGGATACCAGATTCCTGATTACACCGCGTACGAGGACATGCTGGATTATCATCAGTACCGGATCAATCCGGTGCTGGTTACCACGGTCCCGGAACAGCGGTTCATGACCTCCAGTGCCGACCTCGAACGCATCATCGCGCGACACGACCTTTCGGCGTATCTCCTCAGCAATCCCTGCAACCCAACGGGCCAGGTCGTTGGCGGACGTGAACTCGAGCGCTATGTGTCGATCGCGAGAGAACACCAGTGCACGCTGTTGCTCGACGAGTTCTACTCTCACTTCGTCTTCGGTGACGATGGCGCTCCGGGGGACGGACCGGTCTCGGCGGCGGCATACGTGGACGACGTGAATGAGGATCCGGTGGTTTTGGTCGATGGTCTGACGAAGAGCTTCCGGTATCCGGGGTGGCGAGTGGGTTGGGCGGTCGGTCCGCCGCATGCGATCGAGATGATCAACCGCGCGGCGAGCGCCATTGACGGCGGTCCCGGCACGGCCGTACAGCGGGCGGCGCTCGACGTGTTGCAACCGGAGCGCGCTGACCAGGAAACCACCGCGTTGCGCACGGTATTTGCACGCAAACGAAACATCATGGTCGAGCGACTCCGTGACATGGGGATTCCATGTGAGCAGCCGCCCAACGGGACGTTCTACGTGTGGGCAACCATCGAGCATCTTCCCGAACCCCTCAATGACGCCGAGCGCTTTTTCTTTGCCGCGATCGAACGCAAAGTGATGACCGTGCCCGGATACTTCTTCGATGTGAATCCGGGTCAGCGCCGACCTGCCACCGAGAGTTATCGCCAGTGGGCCCGGTTTTCGTTTGGTCCGCCGGAGGACAACATGGTCATGGGGCTGGACCGTTTGGCCGCGTTGGTTGCCGAGTACAGATGATTGCAGGCGTCTTCGAGGGGCGGCGATGTCGCGTGTCGCGGCCATGGTGAGTGCTCGGTCGAAGAAGCTGTTGCTGACGGCGCTGGTGGCGGCGTTCGCGCTCCAGACGGTGTTGGTGTACAGCGACGAGCTGCACGGTCCGATCGATGAACCGGCGCTGGCCGGGCGTGCGTTATGGCACGAGTACGGCTGTCAGGTATGCCATCAGGTGTATGGCCAAGGCGGCTTCCTCGGCCCGGACCTGACAAACGCCTACAGTCGGATCGACTCCGTCCGTCTTCATTCGCTGCTCACCATCGGGAGCGGGCAGATGCCCGCATTTCACTTGAGTACCGAGCAGATCGCGTCGTTTCGGGCGTACCTCCGCACGCTCGACCGACCCGAACTCGGCCGGGGTCAGTTGCGGCTGGGCGACCCGGATAGTAGCGGGAGTCCGTGGGCGCGATTCGCGCGCGTCGCCGAGCCGATGATGACGAGTACGGCGCTCCGAGGGTGGAACGCAGTTTCATCCCGGCCATGCGCCGCGTGTCACCAACCACTCAGCGGGTCGCCCGTTGGCGCGCCGGATATCGCGTTGGCTGCCGGCCGGCTCACCGAGGGTGAACTGCAAGACGTGCTCGCCAACGGACGGCCGGCGCTCGGGATGCCGCCGCCGGTCCCGCCGTTTTCTCCCGACGAGTTGAGCGCCGTGACGGCCTTTCTCGAGTGGCTGAACGAATCCAGGGACTCGATCGCGTCCGCGATGCGGGCCACACGCCCCAGTCGCTCGATCCGTTGGAGCGACATTCCGTGGTGGGAGTACCGATGA
>JBFIZG010000027.1:0-17607 GCA_041604955.1 Gemmatimonadales bacterium
CCGGTCGACAACCCGACTTCTGGCCCTCTCCGGCGACGTTCACCTGGATCAAGACCGCAACCGGGCCCGAAAACCCTTGCACGTCCATCGCACGGTCCAGCGCGTCGACGACGCGTTCGGAGTCGACCGAATGCACCATCACGAAGCGCCCGGGCACAAGCTTGGCTTTGTTGGTCTGCAAATGGCCGATGAGGTGCCAATCCACCGGCAGATCGCCCAACGATTCCTGTTTCTGCACCGCTTCTTGCACCCTGTTTTCTCCAACGTCCCGAAGACCAGCGTCGAGCGCCGCTCGGACGGCATTCGGACAGTGACCCTTGGTGACGGCGACGATACGCACCTCGTCCCGAACCCCTTCCCGATCCCGAACCGCAGCAATTTCCTGTTCCACCCGCGCGAGGTTCTCGCGAAGCGCAGTAAAACCCATAACCCACTAACTTAGTGTGACTTGCACGCCGCTACAAGCGACGGTCGACAAAGCCCGCTTACGGCGTGATCGGTGTGTCCGCGAAGACAGAGGGTGGCGTGGCCATTGCGTCGAGCAATCCCCCGAGCTGCGCGATCGGCGAGAGGTGGTAGGCGCGGCTGAGATGGAACAGACTCAGGTCCCGCTCACCGCGGACGGCATACGCCTGCCCGAGTGAGTACGATGCGTAACTCAAATTGGTCGCGATGTTCCGGCTCGTGGGATCGAGATCGAGCGTGTCCGCTTCGAGGAGGTCGGCGTAGCGGTATACGAGTGTTACGAGCGAATCGGACCGCGGAATGTCGACAGGCACCCCTAGCAAGCCGGGAGCCAACCGCGACGTATCCGGCGCTTCCGCCACGCTCAGCTCCAGCACCAACCCCTGCTGCGTCAGGTATTCGTCGAGCTCCAGCCAGTTTCCCTGCCCCGCGGTCAGCGAAAAGTACATCGGGCGCTCACGCCAGTTCTCGAGTATCAAGCGAAGGATGAGCACGTCCTTCACGTAGATCGGTGTTCCCTCTTCATACGTGTGCCGGATGCGCCCAACCTCGAGCGCGAGCGGCGAGCGTAAGAGATCGGGCCGGAGCCCGGCGATTTCCTCGTCGGTCATGGAGTGAAGCGGCCCCGGCACGGTGCTCGGTGCGAGCGGCGCGAACCAGGGCGCCTGTTCGGGATCGAATCCCCGCACCGGATTGTCACGAAGCTGACGCAGGTACCAATCGGTGTTGCCCAACGACAGGTTGACGACCGACACGTCTTGGCGCACACCCTCGACTTCTTGCAAGTACCAAAGCGGAAACGTGTCGTTGTCGCCATTGGTGAAAACGATGCCGTACGGTTCCACCGACTGCAGGAGATCGTACGAGAAATCTCTGGCGAGCCGGGCGTCCGGACCGTGGGCGCGGCTGGCAGCTCCGAAGTTGAGCGCGAACGGCGCCAACCCACCGAGCAACACCGCCGCGGGCGCCAATGGAAGAGCACCACCCTTCAGCTTCTGTCGAAGCGAGCGATACAACCCGGCCAGTCCGATACCGGCCAACAGCCCCCAGGCTTGGAACGAAACCGTGAAGAAGTAATCACGTTCCCGCACCTCGTGATGCTCCGGTGTCGGGAACAGATCCCACCCCAGCGAGAACCCCGGTTTGAAGTTCATGTACCCCATCAGGCCCGGCCCGGTCACGACGAACACCAGGATCACGAGCCAGAAGATGGAGCGGTCACGCTCCCGAAGCACGGTCGCTCCGTAGATCCCGAGTCCCGTGAAGAGAAGGGTGAACGGCATCCGGGCCGTAATTCCGGCGGGAATCGATGGTGCAAGGCCTTTGGCCCACTGCCAGTCGAAGTACTGGAGATAATTCTGGATCTGGAGCAGGATCAGCGTGAGCGAGCGTCCCGGATTGCCGGGGCCCGACGGGAAGATCGGGTTGTCGATCGGCGAACGTGGCGGATATTGCTCGCGTCGAATCACCGCAATCAGGTTCTCGAGCGTAGACGGATCGGCTTCGTTGATGAAGGGTCCGACTCTGGCCCTCAGATAGAGAAAGAGATAGGTGGACGCGCCCACGACCATGATCAACAGGACCGTCACCCCAAACCGAAAACCGCCAAATCGCGTCGCGTAGCCGGCGGCGCCAAGAAAGATGATGCCGCCGAGGACCATGAGATTCGTGCTCCCGAGCCCGGTGCCCATGAGGAGCGCCCAGGCGCCGGCAAGCACCGCCCATTGGGCCCATTCGATTTTCCGGTCCCGCTCGTCCGGGAGCGGGTTGGTTCGCAGCACGTGCGCCATATACCCGATGAGCGGCGGACCCACGAGCAGCGTCAGCAGATGCGTGCCCAGGGAGACAGCGGCCAGATACATGATGAGCAACAACAGATGCGGCGCCCGCGGCTCGCCCCGGTGCGCGCGCCACAGCCAAGCGAGCCAGCAGATGGCGGCGATACTGAGGGTCGCCACCATGTAGACTTCGGTTTCGTTCGAGTTTTGCCACACGGTGAACACGAATGCCGACAAAAATGCCGCCGCCGCCGCCCCGCCGATCGTGAAGATTCGGTCCGTTTCCATGACCTCGCCGGGGGCGCCCCTCAACGCGCGCGCGATCAGCAGGAAAAAGAATCCTGCTGCCGCTGCACTGAACGCGGCGGTCATGAGATTGGTGCGATACGCGAAGCCGCCGATCGGAACGAGGGCAGCCCACACGTTCCCCAACAGCACGAACAACGGTGTGCCGGGCGGGTGCGGAATCCCGAGAATCTTGGAAGTGGCTATGAGTTCGCCGGCGTCCCAAAATGTGACCGTGGGTGCGAGCGTCCAGACGTATCCGCCCAGCACTAGCGCCACAACACCGACCATGGGCCAGTACGGAAGCCGCTCTCCCTGCTTGTTCGCCGTCGTCGCCATCGGTGCGGCCGCGGAATTCGTCATTCGTTCAGTTGAGGATGAGGTTGTCAAGCAGATGAAGCCTTAGCAGACGCGTCCCGGAGCGCAAGAGCCGGTCGTTCACGGCCAGCGAGCGCGTCGCGCAGTTGATCGGGGGTCACACCCTGCCGGAGCGTCCCACGGACGGCGATGGAGACGCGGGAGGTCTCTTCGGAGACCACGACCACCACCGCGTCCGTCTCTTCCGAGAGTCCGAGCGCCGCCCGATGACGGGTGCCGAGCGATTTGTCTGTCACGGGAAACTGGGTCAAGGGCAAGACGCAACTCGCCGCCACAATCTGGTCCTCCCGGATAATCACGGCGCCGTCGTGGAGCGGCGAGTACGGGGTGAAGATGGTCGTCAACAGATCGGAAGACACGTTTGCCTGCATTTCGGTCCCCGAATCGACGTAGGTGTTGAGAGAGACTTCGCCCTCGACCGCGATGATGGCGCCGGTCCCCGTACGCGCCAATCGTTCGACCGCTTCGGCAATCTTGTCCGCCACCGCGCGTTGGCTCGCCGTTCGAAGCAACATAAAGGAGCGGGTGCGGCCGAGCCGCGCCAACGCGTGTCGTAGCTCGGGCTGGAACACCACGATGGCCGCGAAGATCCCGTACGTGAATACGAGGCCCAGCAGCGTGGTGATCATGTTGAACTTGAGGAGCAGCGCCGCGAAGTACCCCAGCCCAAGCACCACGAGCCCGAGCAGGATTTGGAGTGCGCGAGTGCCGGCGAGGAAGAGGAGCAGGCGGTAAATGACGTAGGCGACGAACAGGATCTCGATGACGTCACGCACGCCCGGCACCAGAAAGCGGAGATACTCGATCGGCATCAGGTCGTTCTCACCGAGATGGCGACGTCGAGCGCGCGCCGGATTTTGGATACGGCGTGCACTCGAAAGAGGTTTGCCCCGAGCATGTAGGCGGCCACACAGATCGCCGCCGTGGCATCATCCCGTTGCTCGAAGGCGGTATCTTCACCGTCACTCAAGAACCGTTTTCGTGACGGTCCAATCATGACGGGAAATCCGAGCGACACCAACGCCGGCAACTTCCGGAGCACCTCGAAGTTGTGACCGGGGTTCTTCGCAAACCCAAGTCCCGGATCGAGCACGATCGATTCGTTCCGGACCCCCGCCGCAGTGGCACGGGCCACCCCACCCGTTAGCTCGCGAATCGTCTCCGCCGACACATCGTCGTATCGCGCATGATCGTAGGTCGCCATCTCGGCGAACGACCCCCGCGAATGCATGAGGATCAAACCAGCCCGGTGCGTGGCACACACCTCCGAGATTCTGGCGTCGAACCGCAGACCGGAGACGTCATTGATCGCCCAGGCGCCCGCGGCGAGCGCTCGTTCCGCGGTCGCGGCTTTGACCGTGTCCACGCTCACGGGAACCTGTGGAAATCGTTTGGCCAATGCTGTGAGAACCGGCGCGAGCCGCCGCCATTCCTCTTCCATCGGCACGGGGTCCGGCCGGCCCGGGCGTGTCGATTCCCCGCCTACATCGAGCATGTCTGCGCCGGCCTCGATCATCGCTTCTGCCTGGCGGACGGCAGCGTCGGTGTCGAAAAACCTCCCACCGTCGCTGAACGAATCGGGTGTCACGTTGAGGATCCCAACGACAAGCGGTCGATCGAGACTCAACGAGCCTCGTGCCATGACCCAGCGGTGCGGTACATCCGTCGCGTGTTGGAGAAACGATCCCAGGTCGTGCGCGACCGCATCCGGAATGGTGGTAAAACCCGGTCTCGCGAGCCCGGCGAGCTGCGCGGTGGACCCGGCGATCAGCGCCCAATCCTCGCCGGAGAGACATTCGATACCGTACCGGTGCGCGGAGGCGACGAGCGAATCTCGCTCGTGGGCGTTCAGAGAATCAAAGATGAGGGCAACCGGATGCAGCCCCTGCGAGGCAGCCGTCGCTCGCGATTCGTCCATTCCCCGCCGCACCAGCGCTTCCCGGACATTCGCCGGATTGCGCGAGGCGAGGGGCGTGAGGGTCACGCTCCTGCGGGCTCGGCCCCGGGCGTCCCGAGTACCGGGCCACGCTCGGAGGTCCCGCGCACTTTTTCGGTCGGAGAGGGCGGCGCGGGTTCAACAGCCTGCGGCTCAGGAGCCATCGGGGGCAGGTTTTTGCCGTCGGCCAAGAGCTGGACTTCGTCACGGTCGATCGTCTCCCGGTCCAACAGCGCCTGCGCCATCTTGTGCAGGGTCTCCATGTCGTTTTGGACGATGGACCGAGCACGTTGATACGCTTCCTCCAGAATCCGCTTCACTTCGACGTCGACCAGTTCGGCCGTGCTGTCCGATGTTTCGCGGTGCTGGCTGATTTCCCGCCCCAAAAAGATCTGTTGTTCGCGGTCGCCAACGGCCACCGGCCCGACCGCGTCGCTCATACCGAACTGCGTCACCATGCGTCGCGCCATTTCGGTGGCCTGTTCGATGTCTTGCGCCGCGCCCGTCGTGACTTTTTCCGGCCCGAAGATGAGTTCTTCGGCAACCCGCCCACCGTACGCCATGGCCAAGCGACCGTGGATGTACTCCTTGGTGTAATTGTGCCGGTCGGATTCAGGCAGTGAAAACGTGATTCCCAGCGCGCGACCGCGCGGCACGATGCTCACTTTGTGTACCGGGTCCAACCCCGGCACCCGGACGCTCACGAGCGCGTGACCGGCCTCGTGATACGCCGTGAGCTTTCGCTCTTCGTCTGTCAGCACGAGGCTCTTCCGCTCGACGCCGAGCATGACTTTGTCTTTGGCGTCCTCGAAATCCTCCATTTCGACGGCCTGCTTGCTTCGCCGCGCCGCCAGCAGAGCGGCTTCGTTCACGATGTTGGCAAGGTCGGCTCCGGCCAAACCCGGTGTCGCCTTCGCGACGACGTCGAGCTTCACGTCGGCGCCCAAGGGGATCTTGCGGCAGTGCACTTTGAGGATCATCTCGCGACCCCGCACGTCCGGCATGTCCACGACGATCTGGCGATCGAACCGCCCAGGCCGGAGCAGTGCCGGGTCGAGCACGTCCGGCCGATTGGTGGCCGCGATGAGTATCACGCCTTCATTGGACTCGAACCCATCCATCTCCACCAACAGCTGATTGAGCGTCTGTTCCCGCTCGTCGTGTCCACCACCCAACCCCGCACCGCGATGGCGCCCCACCGCGTCGATCTCGTCGATGAAGATCAAACACGGAGCGTGCGCCTTCCCCTGCTCGAACAGGTCGCGAACACGCGAGGCGCCGACACCCACGAACATCTCCACGAAATCTGAGCCCGACATGGAGAAAAACGGCCGGCCGGCTTCACCGGCCACCGCCCTCGCCAGCAGCGTCTTCCCAGTGCCCGGGGGGCCAACCAGGAGAACACCCTTGGGCAGCCGCCCGCCGAGCCGTTGGAACTTTTGGGGGTCCTTCAGAAACTCGATGATTTCTTCCAACTCGACCTTTGCCTCGTCGGCGCCCGCGACGTCCTGAAACGTCACTTTGGGCGTATCTCCGCTCAGCAGCTTGGCCTTGGACTTCCCAAAGGAAAACGCGCGGTTGCCGCCTTGTTGGACTTGCCGGAAGAAAAACACCCACAACCCGATCAAGATCACCCATGGCAACAACTGAACGAAGATCGCCCCGAACGACGGTTTGGGCTCTTTGGCCTTGACCGGGATGTTCTTGTCCTCGATGCGGGTGAGAATCAGCTCCGAGTCTTGAATGGGCAGCACGGCACTGAACGACTCGACCTCGGTCCCTTCGTAGGAAATCGGCTGTTTGAATTCGCCTTCGATGAACTTGCCGCTCGTGATCTCCACACTGGCAACGTTGTTCCGTTCCAGCTCTTCGTTGAACGTCGAATAGGCGACCTCGACGAACTCTTCCTGTCCCGAGCCCCACATTTGGTAAAAGGCGATTGGCAACAGGATGATGAGCATCCAGAAGATGAGATTCCGGCTCATCCCACCCCAGTTTGGTTTCTTTTGCGGTGCGCGGTCAGACATTTACTCTTTGAGCTCCCCGACAAACGGCAGGTGCCGATAATCTTCAGCGAGGTCCAATCCGTACCCAATCAAGAACTTGTGTGGCGCATCGAACCCAACGAAACGCGGCTCCGAGATCAACGACTGCGCCGTCCGCTTATGCAGCAAGGTACATATCTCCAGGCTCAGCGGGTCCCGGGCCAGCAGCAGCCGAACCAACCTATTCAGCGTTCTCCCTGAATCTACTATGTCCTCCACCAATAGAATGTGACGACCCTCGATATTCGATTCGGGATCGTACAGCAACCGAACCTGTCCACTGGACGTCTTTCCGCTGCCGTACGAGGCCGCGACCAGGAAGTCGACCTGATGTGGCCGCGGAATCGCCCTGGCCAGATCGCTCAAGAATATGAAGCTCCCCTTGAGCAACCCGATCAGCAGCAGATCGCCCGTCGGGTAGTACTCCGCTATGTCCCCCCCAAGTTCCCCAACCCGGGCCGCGATCGTCTCGGCGCTGAAGACGATATCGACCTGTTCGTTAGCGAGACGGCCCTTCAGAACGTCTGCGTGAGCGTGCATCAACCCTCAGCGCGGGTTCACCGGGCTCCGGAACGCACCGGCCCGAGCGGCAAACCCCTGGAATCCAGAGTACCTCGTCGTCCCGCACCAGCACCGGGTAGGTCGATCGGTCACGCGACGACACCCGAGCCTCCATGAGCACGCGTCGAACCTTGCGACGCCCGACACCCCCGAGCGGGAGGATCCGGTCGCCCGGCCGACTTGGGCGCAGCACGCCGACCCCTCCGGTGAGCCACGTCGTGCTCGAATCGCGCGCCGAGACGCCGGCCGCTTCGGGACGCCAGTGGAATTCCCAATCCCCAAACACGGTCCCGCCCGTCTGTCCTTCCTCCAACACGATCCGTTCGGTGGGCGTCGTCGGGCGCGGGTATTGTCCGCGAGAAACGCGCAGTCGATCGAACACCAACTCCGCTTCTGAGCCCTGACCCAACTCGAGCATCCGACCGCTCGATCCTGACCGGACGAACTCGAGCAAACGCGCCGTTCGCCTCAAGCCAAGGTGACAATCCAATTCCCGCGCCAAAGCGCGCAAGAGCGCACCGGACAACGCTTTATCATACCGACCGAACGGTGCCCGAGCAACCTCGACGTAGTGTTCGGACGCTGCGAAATCGAGTTCGGGCAGAATTCGAAGTACTCGGGCCCACGCGATTCTGTCTTGATGTGCCGCCTGCGCGGTCTCGAGCACGCGACCGTCGGTACGGGCCCCCAGCCGTTCCCGCACACGGGGTAGTATGTCGACCCGGAGCCACGACCGATCGTGACGCGGATCAGCGTTTGACGGGTCACGGTGAATGGAAAACGGACGCCGCGCCGTTTCCCCACCCAAACGGGTGTCCAGCCAAGCTTGGAGCTCGCGTTTGCTGAACGGCAGCAGAGGACGAACGAGCCCGCCGGGCCCGTGGGCCGGAATGCCGGCGAGACCGGCAATCCCGGTACCCCGAAACAGCCGATAGAGGACGGTTTCGACCTGGTCGTCAGCGTGGTGTCCGGTTACCAAATACTGCGCACCCAGACGGTTCTTGAGCGATCGCAACACGCGGTAGCGCGCCTCGCGCGCCGCGGTTTCTGACGTGCTCGAACCCAGCGCAAGCGACTCGGTGTACACCGGCAACCCATAGTGGCGGGCGGCCTGTCGAACGCTGTCCGCAACGTTGGCGCTGTCGTCGGAAATGCCGTGATCGACGTGCGCGACCGCGAGATCGATGCCGAGAGACGCGCGCGACGTCACCATGAGATCGAGCAGGGCGATCGAATCGGGTCCGCCACTCACCGCGAGCAACGCTACTCCGGCCTCATCAAACAGACGGTGTCGCTCCACGTGATTCTGAAACCGTTCAGCAAGGGTCGTCACGTCGTCCGATCACTCCGATTCCCCGGTCGCTTTGCGTCGCGCCTCCGCCAAGTACCCCGGTTTCAGACCGAGCAAGCTCGTGAGCTTCCGCATCACGTATGCCTCGTGTTTCGCCAGCTCACCATCTGCAAACACGACCCCCCACATCACCTCCGCCAAGACCATTTTCTGCCCCAAGTCGTACCGGTCGGCAATGAGCTTGGTGAACTGATAGAAATCGACGGAACGCGCGCGCTCCGCTTCGGCCAGCTCAATCAACTCGCGCACCGCGTCCTCGCCCAGTGCAAAGTGTCGCGTCAGGGCCTGTTCGATATGACGCCGCTCATCCTCGGTGAACTCATCGTCGGCGTGCGCCAACTCCAGCAAGAGCGCGCAGGCCGCCAAGGGAATCCGGTCGTCGTCGCCCGCGTCGTCGCCCGCGTCGTCGTCCGACGGTCGGTGGTCCGTCGTTGGCGGATCGAGCCTCTTCTCGAAGAACGCGCGGATCCCGTCGAGCATCAACGTTCCTCCGATACCGTCTCGCCCGCGAAAACGAGCGATGCGATCTTCCGCTGTCGGTCATGCGCCACAAGCGTATATGCCGTCACCGGATTCTCGGCGTACACTGCCAACGTCGACGAGCGCGCCGACTTTGCAGCGACCGCTGCCGCTCCGAGCCACGCGACCGACCCTCGACTCAACCCGCGACTCAACCCGCGTTCCATTGGACAACGTCCTCGAGCGGCTTTCTGGCGAGATCGGGCACCGTCGCCCCCGCTTCGGGAAACCCGACCGGAAACAGAATGTAGGGTTTTTCGTTGGCGGGCCGGCCCAAAAGTTTCGAGAGGAATCCCATCGGGCTCGGCGTATGCGTCAACGTGACCAGGCCCATGGTATGGAGCGCGGCGATAAAGAGACCGCACGCAATGCCGACGCTCTCATTGACGTAGTAATGCGTGATCTTCCGGCCATTCGGATCGATCCCGTGCGATTCCTTGAATACCACAACCAGGTAGGGCGCGGTTTCGAGAAACGGCTTATGCTCATCGGTGCCGAGCCGAGCGAGCGCCTGGAGCCACGCATCTGGAAAACGCTGTTCGTAGTTGATCCGCTCTTCTTCCTCAGCAGCCTCGCGAATTTTGTGCTTCAGCTCCGGATCGTCGACGATCACGAACCGCCACGGCTGTTGGTGCGCACCCGACGGAGCGGTCGCCGCGGTCCGGACGGCGTACTCGATGCATTCGCGTGGCACCGGATCGTCCGAGAAGGCGCGGACCGACCGACGGCGGCGCATCGATTCATAAAAATCACGTGCGCGCTGCTTCAGTTCCTCGTCTGTACATCGTGAAAAATGCAGCGGTACGAATCGCGGTTGTGTTTCTACCATGTCGGTGCGCTTTCTTTGCGAGCCAGGGGACGAGTGATGCAGTGCCCGCGGCCGGACGATGCAGGTTTCTTCATTTTCGTCTCACACCAAGTTAGCCACCAAAACGTAGTGTCCCAATGTACGCCGGCAAGGAGGGCCAATGCGGAAATGGGTGGCGGTTGCCTCCGTCTCAATGACAATTGGTGGTGCCTGCGGGTACAACCCGCCGATAGTCCCCCTTTCGGGTAATGACCCTGACGTGTCGCATCTCATCGGAGAATGGGTGGGGGAATACGAAAGCGCGGAGACTGGCCGGATGGGGAGTATCGTGTTCACGCTCACGGCCGAGGCCGATACGGCGTTCGGCGAAGTCGTGATGGTTCCAGAAGAAACCGGGCTGCCAATCAGGCGATACCACGGGCCGATCGATCCACCGACCGAGCGGGCGTCCGCTGAGGTCCTGACTATCCGGTTCGTGCGCATCGCGGACCATCATGTGAGCGGCGCCCTGGACCCCTACCGGGACCCAGCGTGCGGCTGCACGCTCTTGACGACGTTCGAGGGTGAACATCAGGACAACCGGATCGAGGGAACGTTCGTCAGCCGTCACCGGGAATCGGGAAAGACGAGCGTCGGCGGTTGGTGGGTGCGCCGACGAACGTAGGTCTTCCACGCGACGGAGTTTGTTCCGAAAGTATCAGAGGTACGGTGTCATCAATCGAGCGACGCCGTCCCGCAACCGGACGGGCAGGCTTCGCCGTTCCACGTCGAGGAGGGTCACCTCGCGGGCCCCGCTCCGCCGCTCCTGCGCGAGGAGATTCAGCTGTTGTGCGAGACCCACGTCGTAACACTCCACGTTGAACTCGAAATTGAGTCGGAGGCTCCTCGGGTCCCAGTTCGCGGAACCGAGCAGTGTCCAGCCGTCATCCACCAACATCAACTTCGAGTGATCGAACACGCCCGGCACGAGGAAGATGCGGCATCCCCGCACGAGGAGTTGCGAGTAGAGCGCGGTCGATGCCCACTTGACCAGAGGGTGGTTGTTTACCTGCGGCAGCAGAATCGTCACCTCAACGCCCCGCATGGCGGCGACGTTCAAGGCAATGATCAACTCGTCGTCCGGCAAGAAGTACGGCGTCATGATAGTGATGCTTCTTTGCGCGGCCGCGATGGCGCCGAGCAACGTGAACAACAGCTGGTCGATATCCTCGTCGGGGCCGTCGGAGATTCCCCGGGCTGCCACGTTCCCGACCGGGACGAGCGCGGGGAACCATTGCTCGTGGCCCAGGAGTTCCTTGGTACTGAACGCCCAATCCTCGGCGAACACCTGAGTCAGGTGTTCGACGACCGGGCCCTCCACGCGGAAGTGGAGGTCGCGCACCGGCCGTTTGGGCTCCCGTCCCAGGATATGCCCTTCCCGAATGTTGATGCCTCCCGTAAACCCGACCCGGCCATCGACCACCAAAATCTTTCGGTGTGTTCTGAGGTTCAAGAACGGGAACCGCCACGGAAAGAACGACTGCATGAACCGCGCAACCCGAATGTCGCGTTTGCGAAGCGTGCCCACGATCGAGGGCCACGAGAGCCGGGCTCCGAACGCGTCGATCAGCACCCGGACTTCGACGCCGCGGTCCACGGCGCGCCCCAGGGCATCCGCAAACAGGAGACCGGCGGGATCGTGGTCGAAGATGTAAGTGCTCAGCGCGATCGTGCGTTCGGCTCGGTTGATGGCCTCGATCATCTCCGGGTACGCTTCATCGCCGTCCAGCAGCGGCTTCAAGCTGTTGCCGGACACGAGGGGCCGCCGCGTCACCCGGTTGACCATTCGAGCCAATGATCCCAGCTGGCCGACGGGCTCCGCGACGGAGGCTTCGACCACCCTCCAGTCGGTCATCGAGTCCAGCGGCAGGGGGCGTATGTCGACGCTCTCCGCTCTCAGCGCCGAGGCTCGCCGGCGAATACGGTTGATGCCAAACAACACGTATAAGACCGAGCCCAGAACCGGTACGAGCCAAATCAATCCGACCCAGGCCACCGCAGCACGCACATCCCGCTTGTGCAACACTACATTCGCCGACACGACGATCGCGAGCAGCGCCGTCAGGGCAGCGAAAACGATCGGACGGATGTCTGTCAGGAATTCAGGCATGAGAACCGAACACAATATACGAATGGAAGGCGTGCACGGGTCACGCTACGGTATCGAGTGGCTCGATGCACTCCGGCACGTCGTTCGCGGTGTTATTGACCAATGTGCTCACGGGATACGATTCCATCATCGTGGCGGGTAACGGGCGCAGCAACGGGCGGAGATCCGTCTCTGCCTCGATGCCCGGATCGAGCCAATGCGCGTGATCGGAGGGGAGAATGATGGCGGGCATCCGGTTGTGGAGCGGTCGGACCAATTCGTTTGGTTCGGTGGTGATGATGGTACAGGATTCGATCGGTCCGTATCGATCGTCTTCCCAATGCTCCCACAGGCCTGCAAAGCCGAACGGGCTGCCATCCCGCAGGCGAATGAAATGCGGCTGTTTCTTGCCGCCAATCGGCTGCCATTCGTAAAATCCGTCCGCCAAAACGAGACACCGACGAGCACGAAACGCGTCGCGAAACGCCGGTTTCTGGGCGACCGTCTCCGCGCGGGCGTTGATCATCCGCGCACCGATCCGAGGGTCGTCTGCCCAAGAGGGAATGAGGCCCCAATGGAGCCACGCGGGCTCGCGAGCGTCCGGCCGCTCCCTCACCCGGACGGCCGCGACGCGATCTGTGGGGGCGACGTTGTAGCGCGGTCGGCGCTCGAAGATTCGCCGCACTTCCTCCGGTGACAGCCGAAAGAGTTGCGCGAGCTGCTCCGGCGTCGTGAACAAGCTGTAACGCCCGCACATGATGGTATGGACCCTCCGCGACGGTTGGACGCTATCTTGTGTGTTACTCGAGATCCGGTTGGATCAAATGATTTTTCAATGTACTTGATTCGTGGAACCGTTCCCCAATAATCGCCCGCTCAAAGCCCGGCGCCGTCTCGTACTCCTCGGTGTCGGCGTGGCCACGTATCTGTGCTCGGTCGTGCTCGCGCAGTTTCCCCAATTCACTGAACGCGTATATGCCAACGGCATCGGCCCGCCAGTCGCGCGGCTGCTCGCTTCCGTCACCGGAATCGTTCCAGTGTCGATCGCCGAACTCGCCCTGGTGGCGTTCATTGCGAGACAGCTCGTCCCGGCCGGACGCGCCCTCTGGCATACGTTTCACGACAAGACCCGGGAACCCCGAAACGTCTTTCTGGCAGGGGCGCTCCGCTTTGGCCAGGACGTGGGCGTGCTGCTGACGCTGTTCTACGTTCTATGGGGATTCAATTATTCGCGCACGCCCCTCGCAACCCAGCTCGGCTGGGACCCCGTGGGCGAGACAACCGTAGACGAGCTCGCCGACCTGAGCGAGCAGCTGGTGATGGCGGCCAATGGCGCGTATCTCGAGATCCATGGAACGGAAGACACCGGCGCGAATACGCCGCAGCCTGAGGATCCACGCGGTGTCGAGGCGGCGATCCTGGATGGGTGGGCCAACGCGCGCCGCAACCTCGGGCTTCCCGACGTGTCCGGTCGGTACGGCCGGGTGAAACGTCTCGTCGCGACACGCCTCTACGAAGTGTTCGGTGTCGTCGGCTTCTACTTTCCGTTTACTGGGGAAGCCAACGTCCGGCGCGGGGTCCCGGCATCGGAATGGCCCCAGTCGATCGCCCACGAGAAGGCCCACCAGCGCGGCGTCGCCCGAGAGTCCGAGGCGAATTTTTGGGGCTACCTGTCCGCTGCCAACGCACCCGAACCCCATGCCCGGTACTCCGCATACCTGTTTGCCCAATATCAACTGCTGTCGGCGCTCACCCGATCGGATCCCGCGCGGCGCCGGGCCATCACGGCCCTCCGACTTCCGGGCGTTCAACGAGACGTCGACTCGGCGCGCGCGTATTGGCTCCGACTCCGAGGTCCGGGAACCGAGGTGGGTCGCGTCGTGAACAATGCGTTCCTCCGCTCGAACCGGGTGCCGGGCGGCGTGCGCAGTTACTCGCGGAGCGCGGCGTTCATCATCGCCTATGCCCGGACGCGAGGTGGGCAGCTCGGGGTAGCCCGGTAGTGAGCGCCATTCGCGTCGATTACCTTCAGAGGCATGACGGACCCGAGTAACATCTCCGAGCACTCTCGTGGCGTCGCTCTCGCGCTCGCCACGGCGACCGGCGTATTCGGAGGGCATCGGTTTTACGTCGGAAAGATCGGGACTGGGCTGCTCATGCTCGGGACGTTTGGCGGGCTGGGAATCTGGTATCTCTACGACCTCATCGTCGTCGCTGCCGGCGCATTTCGAGACGGCGATGGCAAGCGCGTGGTGGAGTGGGGCGTGCAGGAGCAGACCGGCCGACACAGATCACTCAAAGGTGAACAGGGCGAGCTGATACTCGAAGAGATGGACGGGCTCCGGATGGATGTTTCCGAGCTGCAGGAGCGAGTCGATTTCATGGAACGGATGCTCACGTCGCTCAGAGATCGCAACCAGATTCCGCCGTCGTCATCGACGTAGGTTGAGCGGTACGCACCCCGACCACGCCGCCGATTCCGCATGGTTCCGTCGCGTCTTCAAACGAGCCGGCTCGGGCTTCGGCCGCCCCGTCCCGAAGATGCCGAACAGATTTTTTTCGGTTATGCCCAGGACCCCGACGTGGTGCGCTTCATGCTCTGGCGCGCGCACCAATCGCTCGACCAGACGCGGAAATTCGTGCAAGTCGCCCTCGAATCCTGGGCAAGTAACGTTCGGTTTCCGTGGATCATTACGCGTCGCGGGAGGGACGATGTGCTCGGGATGATCGAACTGAGACTCGAGCTGTGCATCGGAGACGTGGGGTTCGTCCTGCGGCGCGACCAGTGGGGACACGGATACGCCACCGAGGCGCTGCGCGCGGTTTTGGCGACCGCCAACGAGATCCCGGCCCTCGATCGCGTCTGGGCGATCTGCCACGTCGACAACACGGCTTCGGCGCGAGTCATGGAAAAAGCGGGCATGAAACGCGAAGATTTGTGGGAACGCTACGAGACGTTCCCAAACATCAGTGACGACCCGCAAGACGTGTACTGTTACGGAATGGAGCAATGACTTCTCTACGACCAATTCGCCTTTTTGCCCTGGCGCTCGGCATGTCTTCGATGGCCGCCCCGGTATGCGCCCAGACCAGCAGCATCGAAACGACCTACCGCGACGTGGCCAACCGCCTCATCGACGCCGCCTTGTCGGACAGCGCTGCGTACGCGAGTCTCGCCGTGCTGGTAGATCGCTTTGGCCATCGGCTGAGCGGCTCTGCGAGTCTCGAACAGGCGATCGACTGGATTTTGGATGAAATGCGAAAGGACGGTCTCGACAACGTTCGCGGCGAAGAGGTGATGGTGCCCCACTGGGTGCGGGGAAACGAATCCGCTGAGCTCATCGAGCCACGCCGGAAACCGCTCGCCATGCTCGGTCTCGGCGGGAGCGTGGGAACTCCACCCGAAGGGATTACGGCTGAGGTGCTCGTGGTGGGCGATTTTGATGAGCTCGAAGCCCGCGCGCATGAAGCGGCGGGAAAAATCGTGCTGTTCAATGCCCCATTTACATCCTATGGAGCAACCGTCAGGTACCGGAGCCGGGGAGCAGTCGCGGCGGCCCGTGTCGGAGCGGTGGCCAGCCTCATACGATCGGTCACTCCGCAGTCGTTACAATCGCCACACACCGGCACCAGCAGCTACGCGGATGGGGTGCCACAGATTCCCCACGCGGCCATCACCGTGGAAGACGCCATGTTGATGCAACGGCTGCAAGACCGCGGCGAGCGCATGGTGGTTCGATTGTCGATGGATGCCCGGACGCTGCCGGATGCGCGATCGCGCAACGTCCTTGCGGAGGTCACCGGAGCCGAGTCGGACGAAGTGGTCGTTGTCGGCGGACACATCGACTCGTGGGACGTCGGCCAGGGCGCCATGGACGATGCCGGAGGCAGCGTCGCGGCATGGTACGCAGTCAAGCTCATCCGTGACCTCGGGCTCCGTCCGCGACGTACGATTCGTGTCGTGCTCTGGACTAATGAAGAGAACGGGCTTCGGGGAGCCGAAGCCTATCGGGACGCACACCGCAATGAGCGACACGTGTTGGCGATCGAGTCGGATGCTGGGGTCTTCACTCCAGTGAGTCTCGGCTTTTCGGGCTCCGATGAGGCCTTTGCACGCGTGCGCGCCATTGCCCCGCTGTTGGCGCCGATCGGCGTCGACGTTACCCGCGGCGGCGGTGGCGCCGACATCGGCCCGCTGCACCGCGACGGCGTGCCCGTCATGGGATTACAAGTCGACGGATCGCGATATTTCTGGTATCACCACTCGGAAGCCGACACGTTGGACAAACTCGATCCGAGAGAAATGGCGCTGTGCGTCGCTGCCTTGGCCGTCATGACGTACGTCGTGGCCGACATGCCCGAGTCACTGCCGGCGGCAGCGGCGAACTGAGCCAACCGGTGCGGATCACCACTCGCGGTCGTCGTTCACTGCGTCACCCACCCATCGAAGGTGCCATGGCTCGAACGCGACCCCCCGGCGCTCGTGTCGCTCACGCGAAAACGTCATCGCAATGCCAAATTCCGCTGATCGCCGCGCGATCCAACGGCCCGCGGCGGCGTCTGCCAACGCCGGCGTCATGAGCGGAACGCCCGGGGCTGCCACGTCTGCGGCCGTCCCAAGCTGGTGCTCGCTTCTTCCGGGCGCGGCTGAAACCCGCTGGGTCGGCCCCCGCCGATCGACGTTGCGCGCGTAGAGCGCCGCCTGATACTCGGCGCTCCGCCACCCCGAGAAGAGCCGAATCACGACCCCCTCCGCCGCGGCGGCCTCAATCATCCGCTCGAAGGCGCGACGGGCCTCACGCCGCAAGCGCAGCGCGCGAGTCTCGAAATCGGCGGCCTTGTACGGCTCGGCAACCGGTTCGAGATCTGAGGGCTCGTAATCCCACGGGAGCACCCGACCCAAGGACAGGCCCTCCCGTCCGGCCGCGAGATTGCCGCGAACCGGTACCGGCACCCGATCGACCCGCGCTGCCTCAACGTATCCAGTATTCCGAAGCTCGATCCAGCGAACTCCATTTAATTGGAATGAGCGGTGCGCCCGAACGGTATCTCCACGCACGTAATCGCGGATCACCTTGGCGCTCTCGGGTTCGGCTCTGCTTGCGCCGTCGGTGACGAAACGAAGCAACTCGCCCGGTGAGGCACCGTCGGGGAACAGCGTCATGCCCCTTCGAACAACCGAGTCCTGCCGGTGGTGTTCGCCGCTCCGTGACGCCAAAAATCGCGTCGGTACGACGCTCAACGACGAGCTCGGAATCGGGGGTTCACGACCACCGATACCCAGCGCGAGCACGATCCAGACCGTCACGATTCTCGAGTGTATCATATGGCGAAAAAATCGTTTTGATTGACA
>JBFIZG010000028.1:0-17597 GCA_041604955.1 Gemmatimonadales bacterium
CGTAGACGAGCGCATTCCCTCCCAGACGGGTCACGAGGAAGACCAGGAAAGGAAGCACGATGCTGAACCCCAACGTGCCGACGAAGTTCACCGAGAGGATGGGAACGAGCGATGGACGGGCAGGGTCGACCTGACTGGCAGCGCGGTTACCCACGGCTCACGAGGCTCAGTTCTTCCACCTCCCCATCACCAGCCTCCTGAGAAACCGCAGAACGGCCGCCGTGAACCGGAAACGGTATGCCGCAACGATCAGCCGGTTGGTCAGGCCCGGTATGACGACCACCCGATTTCGCTCGATGGCCGCAAGAGATATATCGACGACCTTGTCTGCCGGCATCCACATCCACTTGGGAATCGACGTGCGATCGAAGTCTCCGTAGGCGGCGGTGTCGTGGAACTCCGTCGAGGTGAAGCCGGGGCAGAGGGCCTGCACCGTGATGCCCTGGTCTCGTACTTCGGCCTGCAGCACTTGGGAGAACGTCGTCAAAAACGATTTCGTGGAATTGTAGGTGGCTCTCCCGGCGAGCGGAATGAACCCGGCCACCGAGGACACGTTGACGATCGTCCCCCGTTTTCGCCCGATCATTCCCGGGAGCGCCGCGCGACACAAGCGCATCGTGGCCACGACGTGCACGGCAACCATCTCGAGCTGTTGATCCAACTCGATCTCGGAAAACGGCCCCTGGGTTCCGAAGCCGGCGTTGTTGATCAGCATGTCCAGACTGGGGTGCCGTTCGATCGCCTCCGCAACCCGCGCCACCTCGCCGGACTGCGCCAGGTCCGCCTGCATCACGGACACAGTGATTCCGTGACGTCGCTCGAGTTCTCCCTGAAGCCCTGCCAGCCGGCTTTGACGTCTGGCCACGAGAACCAGGTCATACCCGTCACCTGCGAGACGGCGCGCAAACGCGGCACCGATCCCCGCCGAAGCTCCCGTAATCAGTGCCGTCTTACCCATCGATCACGCCGAGTTGCTCGATTGGTCACACACGGTCGTGATCGGGACGCCAGTCTCGGATGAGTTTCTTGATGCTCTCTCGATCGTCAATTTTCTCCTCGAGCACCCGCTGCGCGAGTCCCGGGAGTTCCCCATCACTCGCGAATCGGAGCGCAACGCACTGTGCGACGGAGAATTCGGGTACGCGCGACTTGAGCGGTTCGGGAAAGAGTCGCTCCATGCGCAATCGTTCTTCCACACGAATGATTCGGTCCTGATTCGCTGCCGCAAACGCGCGAGTGTACAGGAACAAGAGCACGAGCGCAAAGGCCGTCATCAGGTTTACCACGCTCGCCAACCCGAAGACCCTGATGACATGATAGATGGCGAAAACGAGATTGGCGAGCAACAACAACCCTGTCACGAAGTGGAACATCGGAACATAACGCCGGTGGTTCGCGTAACTCTGGTGCTGAGCAGGCATGCCGTTACCTCCAGTCACTGAACCCGGTAGGGCAGATCTAGTTCGCGCTCACGATCTGGCGCGACGTGATCCAGCTGCGCGAGGGCGGACAATTTATCAGAACCGCGGACACGGGGTAAGGACCGCGGCAACGGGTGGGCGACAGGCGCGAACCTCCCTTGGGCAGCCTTTCGGGCAGCAGAGGCATTGCCTCGCTCCGCGAAGGACCTAATATTCCGTCCTCGCGCCACCACACGCTTCAGATGGAGACCATGTTATGCGCAAACTCGTTCTTGCTCTGGTCGTCTCGACGCTCGTCACCGTGCCTGCAGTGGTTCGCGCGCAGTCGCAGGAGGCAATCTGCGACCAAGTCGCGATCATCGATTCAGGTGAATGGATGTTGTTTGGGTTTTCGGGACAGCAGGGAGTCGATTCCATGCGCATCGCAAACGTAGGGGACGAACGACACGACGGAAAAGTGTACCATCGCTACGAGATGCATGTCACGAATGCGCAAGGGTCGATGGTCAGCCAGACCCTCGCGGCCGGCCGCATCTTTGATACGTCGGACGTTCGGGAGATGGTCGTTCAGATACCGGGGTTGCCCATTCAGCGTTTGACCGGCGACATGCTCAAATCCTCTCTTGCCATGCGCCCCTCCCGAAACGAACTGATTGCAGACGAGGTGTGCAAATCGGCGGAATCACTGGGCCGAAAGACGGTCAGTGTGCCGGCCGGAACCATCGAGACCTTGCATATTCGGACGGCAGAGGGTGACGAGGCGTGGATTTCCGAGCGGGTCCCCGGCGCGATGGTCAAGGTCATCACCAAAGAGGGAATGACGATGGTGCTCGTGCAGCACGGCACCGGCGCTGAATCGTCCATCGGCAACTAGGCTACAGATCGAGCCGTTCCGTCCGCTGAACCAGTCCCGTGACACGACGCCGGCAGGACGCTCGATACCAGGTCAGAATCCGACGTTAACCGCGATCGCGACTCGCCACGATCGCGGGTGAACCTTAATGGCCAGCTGATCCAGCGGAACACCTACCCATCGTTCCTGCGCGAGGATGTTGACGAGTACGGCGGAGAGGATCAAACCCGCCCCCGCGCCGACGACACCGTCTGGCGTTTCCTTGCCGCATTCACGCTCGTCTCCGATCCCCTCGCGACAGCGGAATGATTCCGTCGTCAAGAGCGGGTAGACGAGTCCACCGGCGGCCGCACCGAACACCGGAATTCCCACTGTCACCCACGGGTCCCGGCCCCGACTCACCTCAAAGCGACGGAGTGACCCGACCGAAAATGCGCGCAGACGCGCGCTGTCGGCGAATAACCGCAGCGTGTCGCCATCCACGGTAAACAACCGACCCACCAACCCTTCATCTGCCAGCCCTTCACCCCAGATCCGCACGCGGGCCCGCGCCTGCAGGATCGGTGATTCCTGGGAGATGGCGTTCTCTGAAACCAGTGTGAATGCTGCGACGCACAGAACGATGGTCAGGCGGGCGACGGGCATTCTGGTGTTTAGGTGACAGGTGTCGGGTGACAGGTGTCAGGTGTCAGGTGTCAGGTGATTGACGGCGATCGCCACACCGAGGTTCGCCGGCACTGCCAGCGCAAGCAGCTGGCCGTTCACCTGGTCGAACCCGGGGAAGGCTTGGATCACTAACCCCACCAGCGACGAAGCAGCAAGTGCGTACGCGAGCCACCGCGCGGCAACACCGACCGATCGCAACCGGCGCACTCCCAGCACCAGCAGCACCGCGAGCGGCAGCGCGATTGGGCTGGCGAAGAACAAGTTCTCGTTCCGAAACGCCGCAGCGTGATCGGTCAACGTCCAGAAGCCGAGCAGCAGGAACCCCGCCGCACCCAGCGCCAACGTCCACACGCCGGTCAGGGCGGCAAACGCCACCCGAGTGCCTCGAGCGGTCTCAACGCGCCGACTCAACACGACGATCCCACCACCAATCGCAACGCCCAAGACCAGATACCACGGTAACCACCGAGGCGGTCGTTCATCTGGTGGCGGCCGCGTCCCCTCAAACAACGTTTGCACGGACCGCACCAGCGGAACCAGTCCGCCGTCGGGGCCTCGCACCTCCACATCGGCCACGTGTCGCATGACCTCGAGTGGCAGGAACATCTCCTCCCACGCCGAGATCGGACGGTCGACCGGGTTGCCCAACCCCAGCAGAAGCCCGGTGTACAAAAATGGGTTTCCCGTGGTCAGCCGCTGCGTGTGACTGCGGAATGTGGCGCCGGTCTGAATGGCCTCGGTAACCGAGCGTAATCCGCCGCCGATGACGCGGTCGATGGCATCCCGTACCCGCGTGGAACAATTGTCGAAATAGTAGTCGTAGCGGTAATAGGCGTTCTCGGGCCGAGCGTTCCAGAGGAGAAAGTCGCGCAGCTCGACTCGCTGCTCCGGGGTCAGGTTCAGTTGCTGCTCCCAGATTGAGCGGCTGGCTCCACTGTACACGGCAAGCATGGCATCCGTCTCGAGACCCGCCATCCAATACAGCATACGGCCCTGAATAAACCGGAGAAGGAAGTTTTCCTGTTCGAAGCTGAACAACCCGTAGTTATACGACACGTCGGTGCCGCGCGCCGTATCGCGCACGCGGATGGCGTTGTGCCCAAACATCTCCCAGGACTTGGACCCCGGCGCAACGGTGATCAGCGAGACGGTCAGGTTCGACCCGTCGGCCGTTTGCGATTGCAGCGGTGTCGCCGCGCCCGCGAAGAACGGAACGACGGCGACTACCCCGGCGAGCGCAACACGACACCTGGAGCGCGAACGCCTAATCAGATCCATAATTCAAGTCTGCAGTCTCCATGCTCAACGCTCAAGGTCAACGTTCAACGTTCAACGTTCGATTGTTCGCTCGTTCATTCCACGTACTCCAGCTCCCACATGGGTCTCGGTGTATCGCGCGGCACGAACAATCCGCCGCCTAACGCCACAAAGTGCTTGCGGAGATGCGAGCGGTATGTCCGTCCGGTACGAAAGAACACGTCCTGATCGGACACACGGCGATCCAACACCTCCTCGAGGTCCCTCGACGTGGGAACATGCAAATACAGCGCTCCTCGGCAGCACCGGGCGAGGTTATCAATCGCCTGACCCAGGTCGCGGTCGCGGACGTATTGCAGTACCCCGCTACACAATACGAGATCGAATTTCCCCTTCGGCCGGTGCGACACCACGCTCCCGTTAGTCCACCCGAACCGCTGGCAAACGGTTGGGCTCACGTCAACACCCTGGTACTTCCACGTGCGTCCAGGAATGTACTCTCGGAGGATGTCGCGCCAGAGACCGATCCCGGCTCCGAAATCAATCACCCGCCGGACGGGAACGCCCAGGTATTCGACGTATGCGACAACGAACGCTACGAGGGGTCGCATCTCGTCGATCGTGGTAACCTGGGTGGCGGGGTTTTCGTAGTATCGTTTGTAATACGCGTCGTCAAACCGCTCCGACGCGATCGGTCTCGAGGGTCTAGACATGTGGCACCGAGAGCGTCGAGCTCCGTTTCATCACTTGTTCCTCAATGAACTCAGCGAGGCGGTCGAGCGGATCGAACCCGAGAACCTCCGCACTCACGTAGTTGGAAAACGGATTGATATCGAAATAGTACCGCTCTCCGTCCCGTTCGCTCACGAGGTATTCCACGGACCCGAAACGCGCGCCGACCCGCTGCATGATTTGTGTCACCTCGTCCACCACTTCCGGCGGCGGCCGGACCACCTCGATTGCGTGGGAGTCACGGGAGACGTTCTGTCCGCCGATCGCACAATAATTAAATGCTCGCGGCGTGACCCTCTGCCGAGTTGCGTAGAGCAGCCGCCCGTTCAACATCTCGACGCGCACGATGTGTTCGCCCCACGGACGATGATACTCCTGCAGGACTCCCACTCCATCCGCCCCCAGGTCGAGCGTATAATCCCGAGCGGCTGAACACACGTCGTCCATCGACTGGAGCACGCGAATGGCGACACCGCTTCCTCCCACGTTGGGTTTGAAAATGAGCGGCGGCGTCAGCGCCGCGGCGGCTTCCGGAAGCTGCCGCCCACGATGGAGCGCCCGCGTTCGCGGAAACTTGAGCCCCAAATCGGCGAGGATGCCGACTTGACGGAGCTTCGACGTGGCGATGCAGAACGACTGATAGCCGTTCAGCACCCGGACACCGCGCGATTCGAGACGGTGCAAGTACTCGAGCGCCGTGAATACCATCCGGGGATTTCCGGTGCCGCCCGGATATGCGCTGATCCGGTTGACCACGAGGTCGTACGGATACGCTCGCGTGCCAGGGTCGATCACCATGCGACGAATCGGGATGGGATCGAACGACAACCCGCGGCGATCCAATCGCTGGAGCAGCGGCTCCAGCCACGGTCGATATTCGTACAGTATGGCGAGGCGCGGTTCGACGAGAAGACGGCGACCTGCTGCAACCGTCAACCGGATACCCTCGCGCGGGAGCCCACCGTGCAATGAGAAATCATCGGGCAAAAGTTGGTCTGGCGGAACCACAACCGCCAGTCGAGTACATGCGGTGCTTGAAGAGAGGCAGCTTGCGCACATAGTTTCCACACTGCACTAGGCACACCCGGTCCGGCCGCTTGGTCGCCCGCCACGAACGCAATGAAACGGAGGTCGCCGTGAGTGAGATCCACCCATTGAAGACCCGCACCGACAACGTCGACCGGCGTGACCTCTTGAAGCTGGGCGCGACCGGATTGGGAGCCGCGTTGTTCGGCGCACAGCTCGGGTGCACACGCGGCGGGACCTCGACGAGAGCGAGCCCCGACCCGGTTGGCGCCGGCCTCCTTCGCGCCCCGCCCATGGAAGTCGTCAGAATCGGTTTTGTGGGGGTGGGTGGCCAAGGGTCCGCCCACTGCAGGAACCTGCTCAAGATCGACGGAGCCGAACTGACTGCGGTGTGCGACATCGTACCGGAAAAGGTCTCCCGCGTCCAGCAGTGGGCCGTTGAAGCGGGACAACCCAAACCGCGCGCATACACTCGGGGAGAATGGGACTTCGTGCGCCTCTGTGAAGAAGAGGATCTCGATCTCGTGTTCAATGCTACCCCTTGGAAATGGCACGTGCCGATCTGTACTTCGGCGATGGCGAACGGCAAGCACGCGGCCACCGAAGTGCCCGCTGCCTATACGATCGAGGACTGTTGGCGTCTGGTGGAAGACGCAGAGACCTATGAGAAGCACTGTGTGATGATGGAGAACGTCAACTACGGTCGGATGGAGATGATGGTGTTCAACATGGTGCGTCAAGGGCTGTTTGGCGAGCTGATGCACGGAGAGGGCGGCTACCTCCACGACCTGCGGGAGATCAAATTCAGTTCCGAAGGCGAAGGCCTGTGGCGCCGCGCCCACGCGACAATGCGGAACGGCAATCTCTACCCTACTCACGGGCTCGGCCCCATCGCGCAGTGCATGGACATCAATCGGGGAGATCAGTTTGACTATCTCGTGTCGATGAGCGGCAACTCCCGCGGGCTCCAGAACTACGCCCGCGAACACTTCCCGCCGGATGCTTCGGTCCGACGGGAACGCTATGTCCTCGGCGACGTCAACGTGAGCTTGATTCGAACGGTGAACGGCAAGACGATCTACGTCAGCCACGACACCAACCTGCCGCGTCCCTACAGCCGTATCCATTTGGTGCAGGGAACGAAGGGGTTGTTTCAGGGATACCCCGATCGCGTCTACATCGAGGGACGGAGCGAGGAACATCGCTGGGACAGCGCCGAAGAGTACCTGCCGGAATTCCAGCACCCGCTGTGGACCGATATCGAAGACCAGGCCAAAGGCGCCGGACACGGAGGCATGGATTTTCTCGAGGACTATCGGCTCATCAAGTGCTTGAGAGACGGCATCCCCACCGACATGAACGTCTACGACGCCGCGGCGTTGAGCGCCGTGTGCGAGTTGTCGGAGCGTTCGGTCGCAACTAAGAGCAGCGCGGTCGATTTCCCCGACTTCACCCGCGGCAGGTGGAAGACCAACCCCAAGCTCGGGATCGTCCGGGCGTAGCAGCATCGAATCGACCGATGCGAGCCATGGTGCTCGAAAACTCGGGCGAGATCGACACCGCTCCCCTCGTTGCCAAGGACGTGGGTATCCCGGAGCCCGGCCCGGGCGAACTCCTGGTCGCGGTGGATGTCTGCGCCGTTTGCCGGACGGATCTGCACATCATCGAGGGCGATCTCCCCAGGAAACGACGCCCGGTGATCCCGGGTCACCAAGTCGTCGGCTCAGTCGAGCTACTCGGCGATGGCTGCACCCGATTTGCCACCGGCGACCGCGTGGGAATCGCTTGGCTTCGTTCCACAGACGGGACCTGCCGGTTCTGCCGTTCCGGACGGGAGAACCTTTGCGCAAGCTCCCGTTACACGGGCTACCACGAAGACGGCGGGTACGCGCAATTCACCGTCGTGCCCGAGGCATTTGCGTACGCGCTTCCCAGCGCGTCCGAGGCTCGGGCCCTGGCGCCGCTCCTGTGTGCCGGGCTCATCGGTTACCGGGCGTTGAAACGCGCCCGAACGCCCGAACGAGGTAAGCTCCTGCTGGTCGGATTTGGGTCCTCGGCGCATATCGTGCTCCAGTTGGCGTTGCACCGCGGCTACGCGGTCTATGTGGTGACCAGAGGCGACGAGCACATGCGGCTGGCAACAGACATGGGAGCGGCGTGGGCCGGGAGCGACCCAGCGCGCCTACCCACCAAGATGGACAGCGCGATCCTGTTTGCTCCGGTCGGGAGCCTCGTCCCACCGACGCTGGCGGCCCTCGACCGGGGTGGCACACTGGCCATCGCGGGCATCCACCTCAGCCAGATCCCAGCGCTGGACTACGAGCAACACCTCTTCTACGACCGGGAAATCCGCTCGGTCGCGGCAAATACGCGGGAGGACGGGCGCGAACTGTTGGAGGAGGCCACGGAGGCGGGCGTGGAACCCCACGTAATTACGTACGACCTGGAGGATGCCAATCGGGCCCTCCAGGACCTGAAACACAGCCGGGTTTCCGGAACCGGTGTTCTCGCGGTCACGTAAGGGGCGGAAGGGCGGGAAGATGGGAAGCCGGACGGACCGGAGCTGCCGGCGCCAATGAGGAAACAGCTAGAGCGACCGCCCTCCCGCTCGTCTCCCTGTCCGCCCGCCATGACACGAAACGCCGGTCGAATCCGTAGAGGGGGGAGCATGGGGGTGGGGGTGTGAACCCGGAAAACCGAACTTGACCGGAGACAAACAGCAGGATGCGCAGCAGGGAGTTCCGAGATTTCGACGATTATGACTTCGACCGCGACGATTGGGTGGATGAAAAGAGCGCGGACGATGCAGACGGGGATACGGAAGAACGCGAGGAGACGCTGGACGAAATCCTGGCGTCGGCCCGCGAGCTGACCGATGACAGCACCGAGATTTCGATGGAGATCGACGAAGACGGGAACGAAGTGTGGTACGCCGAGGATCCCAAGATCCCGGGGAGCTCTTCCCTGGGCAACAGCTTGGAAGAGGCGATGGAGGGCATGGAGGATCGTCGCCGCGAGTTTCGCGAGTTGGTGTCGCGATCCGGCGAGCGCCGCGACAGATCCTCGGATCAAGAGGACGTTTCGGCGGCCGAGCTGGCCAAGGCCCGCAAGCAGTACCGCGAAAAGTTGAAGCGGTCACGCAAACGCCATGGCCCCCGGCCCGGCCCTCGTGAGCCGTAGAGATGATATACGCATCATTCCAACGATTCGGCCTGAGCCGGCATCTAATGTGACAGTTCCGACCGTACTTCTCGAACGTTCTGGGGACTCATGTTAGCTGCCACACTGCTCCTCGCCGGAGCTACGCTCCAATTGCAAGACGCCGATTCCCGCGCGGCGAGCGACCACAGCACCGTCCCGACGGTTCGCGCGGAACGGTTCGGCGGCTCGATCAGCATCGATGGCCGGCTCGACGAGGCCGACTGGGCGCTGGCAACGCCGGCTGTTTCCTTCACCCAGCTCGATCCGAACGAAGGGGAGTCCGCATCCGAGCGGACCGAAGTGCGGTTCCTGATAAACGGCAATGCACTGTTCGTCGGGGCGCGGATGTACGACCGCGACCCGGGCGCAATCAAGACCACCCTGGCGCGACGTGACGCGTCAGCGGACTCAGACCTCTTCGAGATCCTGCTCGA
The DNA here is from genome assembly GCA_041604955.1 of Gemmatimonadales bacterium. GTDB lineage: Bacteria > Gemmatimonadota > Gemmatimonadetes > Gemmatimonadales > GWC2-71-9 > JBFHWR01. The sequence goes on from JBFIZG010000028.1 coordinate 9,591, forward strand.
CCCGTATCACGACCATCTGACAGGCGTTCAGTTCCGGATCAACCCGTCAGGATCGATCCGCGAGGCCGTCATCGGATCTGGCGGTAACGACGATCCGTCTTGGGACCCAGTATGGGAAGCGGCGGCCCGCGTCGATTCTCTCGGGTGGACGGCGGAAATGCGCATCCCCCTCTCGCAGCTTCGATACAATCCGGCGGAAGACGCGGTGTGGGGCATTCAGATGGGACGATCGATCTATCGGAAGGGCGAGGTCGTGGTTTTTTCCTTTGTCCCCAAGACCGAATCGTTTGGCGCCAATCGGTACGGGCACTTGGTCGGCCTTGGCCGTGTCGAGCCACAACGGCAAGTCGAAGTCATGCCCTATACGTCCGCACGCGCGGAGTACACGGACGTTCCCAGCGGGAACCCGTTTCGCGATGGCAACGACTACTTCGGGAACGCCGGTGTCGACCTGAAGTACGGCATCACGAGCGACGTCACGCTCGATGTGACCGTCAATCCCGATTTCGGTCAGGTCGAAGTGGATCCCGCAGTGGTGAACTTGACCGCGTTTGAGACGTTCTTTCCCGAGAAGCGGCCGTTCTTCATCGAGGGCGCCGACCTGTTCCGCTTCGGCGGGATACGCACTTTCAACAGCTCGGGGTTCCCGCGGTTCTTCTTTTCGCGGCGCATCGGGCGCCGCCCGCAGGGACGAATCGACGTTCCCGGCGCCGGGTTCACTGATGTCCCCGACCAATCCACCATCTTGGGCGCCGCCAAATTGACCGGCCGCACCTCCAGCGGATGGTCGATCGGCATCTTAGAGTCGGTGACTGCAGAAGAACATGGTCGCTACCTCGATTCCACGAACGTCGTGCGTCGCGCCCCGGTCGAACCCGCGTCCAATCGTGCGGTGGCGCGGGTACGGAAAGATCTCCGAGCCGGCAACAGCACCATCGGCGGAATGGTCGGTACCGTGAATCGTGATATGAGCGATGAGTCCCTCGCGGCACTCCTCCCGTCCAGCGCCTACTTCGGCGGCGTCGACTTCACGCACGCCTGGGGGAATCGGGAATTTTCGTTCGACGGCATGTTCGCATTGAGTCGCGTGTCGGGAACGGCGGACGCGATATCGCGCCTCCAGCGCTCGAGCGCCCGATACTTCCAGCGACCGGATCAAGAATCGGCGCGGTTCGACGCCACCAAAACCGCGCTCGACGGTCACGCGTGGCAGATTTCGCTGGCCAAGAACTCGGGGAAGAACTTTCTCGGCTCGCTCACGTTTCAGGACGTGAGTCCCGAATTCGAAGTGAACGAACTCGGCTTCCAGACACGCGCCGGCACCCGCGCGCTCTCGTGGACCTACGGATACCGGCAAACACGCCCGGCCAAAGTCATTCGGAATTGGTCGGTGTATCCGTTCACCAACCACGTATGGAACTACGACGGTGACCTGACGTTTCAAACCTACAGCGTCTTGGGGTTCGGGCGGTTCACGAATTTTTGGCGATTCTTTTGGCGCTTCGACTATCAGCCGTCGTCAACGGACGACCGGCTCACACGCGGCGGTCCGCTTGCCAGAACACCGCGCCGACAGGACTTCGTCGTCGAGTTGGAGACGGATTCCCGGAAAACCACCCAGGTGGAGGGGAGCGTGTTCTACCGGTGGGACGACGCCGGTGGGTCGTTCGGTTCGTACGACCTCGAGCTATCGTTCCGCCCGACGACCGCAGCCCGGATCAGCATCGGGCCGAACCTCAGCCTCAACGAGAACGTCGCCCAGTACGTCACGACGATTGCCGACCCCGCGGCGGCAAGCACGTTCGGCAACCGGTACATCTTCGGCCGGCTGGATCAAACGGAACTGTCCCTCGTGACGAGAGTGGACTGGACGTTCACGCCCAATCTGAGTTTGCAGCTCTTTCTACAACCCCTCATCTCGTCCGGAAACTTCAGCGGGCTCAAGGAACTCGCGGAACCCCACACGTTTGATTTTGTGGAGTACGGTCGAGACCGCGGAACGCTTACCGAGTCTAACGGCGACGCCATCATCGATCCGGGAGACGGCGGGACTCCGTTCGAGATCGCGAATCGCGATTTCAACATCCGGTCCCTGCGGGCGAACGCGGTCCTCAGATGGGAGTACCGCCCTGGTTCGACGTTGTTCGTCATTTGGCAGCAGAGTCGCGAGGGCTTCGAGCCCTTCGGCGACTTCAGCTTTGGCCGCGACTTCAGGGGGATCTTCGACTCACGCGGCGACAATATTCTCGCCGTCAAGCTGTCGTACTGGTTGGGGATTTGAAGAGCAGGTGACAGGTGACAGGTAACAGGTGATAGGTGACAGGTAGAGGCATTTCTGATTCACCTGACACCTGACACCTGAGACCTGACACCTGACACCTGACACCTGAGACCTGACACCTAAAACCTATACCCAACATCGATCTCGACATCGGGCCAGCTCACGAAGTCTCGTCCGGCCGCCGTCAGACGCACCTGTCCGATGACGGTGTGAGCTCCGAGAACGAGACCGTACCCGTTTATGAATCGATCCAGGTCCACCAGCCAACGATCCAGTGTCGTACCACCGTTCCAGCGGAACTGGACAAACACGTCGTCAAACGGCTCGTGCTGGATCCCGGCGTGAATCGCTTGCATGTATCTCCCAGAGGTTTGCTGCGGTTCGAGACCGAGGAATTGGATGTGTCGGTCCGGAAACAGGTAATACTCGTTTGACCCGCCGAGGTAGAACGCGCGGTGCGGCGGGCGGTCTGGCCCGGCGGTGGCGCCGACGGAGATGCCCCCGAACGCGGCGAACGACGGAGCGACCGGCGCATGACCCTGCACTTGAAGTACGTACTGGGCGAACGACGCATTCCCACCAATCACACGGCCGGCCCACTCGGATTTGACCAAGACAGCGAGCCCACGGTCGGGGAAAAAGCTCCGACCGTAGGTATTCACGCGCGCGATCGCCGCCACCGTGTAGAACGTTCGGTGTGGCGTATCACCTCCGGCAGCGATGCCGGTCGCGTCGCCACGGGCGTGTTCGCCGTTCACCTCGACCCCCACGACCACAGATCGCCCGATATCGAATCCGGCCCTCGCGGTCAGATTCAGAACGTCGACGCGTCGGCTTCCTATGCGGTCGCCGAGCCGGTAGAAATCGAACGGAACGCGGGAATACGACGCGCCGAGACCCGTCGTGAACCTGTACTGTGGCCCGAAGCGATACACGTAGTGCGCCGCAACATGAGCCTGCTCTCCCATCCGAAGATCGACTCGTGCCGTGGAGCCCTGACGCAACAGATTGTATACGGTAGCGCCGAAAAACACCGATCCCTTGTATCGGCTCTCGTACCGGAACCCAAACCCGAGTGCGTCGCGACTGCGATCGTCGAACACAACGACGAGCACCGTAGTTCCCCCGGCCCGTGATTCAAGGCGATACCGAACCATCGCAAACAAACCTGTCGCAAAGACCCGTTCGACCGCCCGCTCCACATGCTGCGGCGTGATCCAAGCAGGTGCACGCAGATCGAACAGGCTTCGCACCGCTCCGGGATGTATGCGCGTCAGGCCCTCGAACTCGACGGTCTGGATGTAGACCGAATCGAGCTGTAAGCGAGTCCGCGGCGGGCGATTCGCGGCGGGTGCGGCAAGCATCTGCAACTCGGGCAGCGCCTCTCGCGCAGCAGCTTCGCCGCGGGCAATCCACTCCGGGGCCCGTTCCACGGCGGTCGACGGGATGCCGTCGATATCCGGCCGGATCAGGACGTCGCACAGACGCCGTTGCTCGGCGTTCGATTCGGTCATGCGAAACGCGATCGTCTGGTTGAGCAGCGCGACAAATGAAAGCAAACTGTCGGCGGGTTCCAGGATGTCGGAGACGTCGCTACAGATGACGACGTCGGCGCCAAGGGCGCGGGCATCTTCGGCCGGGATGTTTCTCGCCAATCCCCCGTCGGCAAGCAATCGGCCGTCAATGACGACGGGAGCAAACACACTCGGTATCGCGGCCGTCGCGCGTAGCACGTCGGCAATGGATCCGCGCTCCAGCCGCACCGCTCCACCCGTTTCGAGATCGGTGGCAACCGCGGCAAACGGGATCGGCAACTTTCGAAAGTCGCGCACGGTTTGGATTGGCCACGTGACACGCGTGAGGAGTTCGGCAAACCGCTGCCCTTCGGCGATCCCCGACGGAAGCCGCGGCAGACCTCCGCGCACGGGCAGCACGACGAGCGATGGTTGAGGTAGCGCACCGCCCACGGTGGGCTTCAACGATTCGTCGGCGTCACTCAAGAGCCGCTCCCAATCCTGCTCCACTACGAACCGCTCCAACTGATCGGGGGTGGATCCGGTTGCGTAAAGAACCCCCAAGATCGCGCCCATGCTCGTGCCGGTGACGACGTCGACGTTGACCCCCGTTTGCTCGAGCACTCGAAGCACGCCAACGTGGGAAAACGCCTTCGCGTTTCCGCCGCTCAAGGCGAGTCCTATCGTCGGCCGAGGTTTCCCTACCTGTCCGCCGAGCGGCTCGAGTCCACACACGACGAGCAATGCACACATGCCGATGACGCGTGTTGCCCCGCGTGTGAAGCGCTCCTTGCTCACGAATGCATCGCCCTCAGATGTAGTGGCAGGGGATGATACCGACCACCGTGCGCCAGCACCAGGGTTCCGGGCCACCACCATTGTTCTCCCGGTGAAACGCTGAAATATTCCCATGCAACCTCGGGAAGGTCGATCAGATGTCGATCCGGAAACTCCATGCTCGCCGTTGTGCGCTCACCCTGGTCGTCACAATCGCGACGTATGGGTGCAGCGGACGCTCACAGGATGCTCCGCCCACCCCGGAAACACCTCGCACCATTCGGATCGTGGCGTACAACATCCGTCATGGGCGCGGTATGGATGACACGGTGGACTTGCAGCGGGCCGCAGCCGTGCTCACCCGGCTCCAACCGGATCTAGTCGCCCTTCAAGAAGTGGATAACGGAGTGGCGCGAACCGCCGGGGTCGATCAAGCACGGACGTTGGGGAGGCTCACGGGAATGCAGGCGGTGTTCGGGAAGTTCATGGATTACCAGGGCGGACAATACGGGATGGCGATCTTGTCCAAGCATCCCATCGTGAGTTCCACAAACCACATGCTTCCTCCAGGCGAAGAGCCACGATCGGCACTGGCTGCACGGATTCGGCTTGCCGGTTCAGATCGGGTAGTCGTGCTCGTGGGAATTCATTTCTACCGGACCGAAGCGGAACGGTCGGCGCAAGCGGTCAGACTCTTGCAGCTACTGGACCATGAAACGGCGCCGGTGATTCTGGCCGGTGACTTCAATTCGACGCCCGACTCGGACGTGATGCAGGTGTTCGCCGACCCCTGGACGATCCCCGACAAGGGAGAAGACCATTACACATTCCCGGCGACGGCGCCAGGCCGTGAAATCGACTTCATTCTCTGCCGACCGGACGATGCCTTCCGCGTCATCGAATCACGGGTTGTCGCTGAAACTCTTGCCTCCGACCACCGGCCGATCCTGCTGGTGCTGGAGATGAGGTAGCGCACGCTCGCCAGCCCTTGAAGCCCCAATGTACCCCTATCTCCTGACATCTGACACCTAACACCTAACACCTAACACCTACCTACCCGTCCCCCGTATCTCCCGCCTTCACCGCCTCCGTTGCCCGGTCGATGGCGCTCGCCAGTCGTTCGATCGTTTCCGAAACAACCGTCACTTGCTCGGCGGTTTCGCTCCAGTTTCGCTGTTCGATCGCCTCGCGCACGCCGGGCAGTGTCTTGACACCATACCCGGTGTAGTAGCCGGGCGCGTAGATCTGATGCCTGAACCACGAACGTCTTGGCAACCCTTGCGGCCGGGTCATCAACCGCTCGGTCGAAATGAGAATGCGATTGAGCGCCACCAAAGTCGGTTCGTCCAGGGGCCCCGCCGCCAAACGCGCGTTCAACGCTTGGTCGTACGCCGCCCCGCTCTCCTCCAGATTCCGAAACGCATTTTTCAGCGGTGCGAAGTTGATGTGCGGCACGGGTGCTTTTGGCGTTGGAACCACGAAGGGCTGCGTGGGATCCGCTGCAAGTTCGTAGGACTTGCTGTTGATGAGGTGATTCTCGCGCTCGGTCTCTTGTCGCATATCATCGGCCAACTTCGTGAGTTCCTCGACGTATCGACCCACGTTGTCGGCAAAGTTGGTGAATCGATAGGGCAGAACCTCGGCGTTGGCAAACCTCAGAACGGCGCGTCCAGCGGTTTGCGCAAGCGCAATCCCGTACTCGAACGTGGGGTCCCCGAACCGGCGGTAGTGGTCAAACGAATCGTAGGCGGAGTGGTATGACCCCCCGCCGTTTTCACCGCCGTACGAGATATTGAGCGATGCGATTCCCAAGTGTTGGAGAAACGGGGTGTAGTCGGACCCTGAGCCCAACGGGGAGATTCTCAAGTCCGTGCGATCTCTCGCCTCTTGGTCCCCTCCCACCAGGCGTCGAGCACGCGCGCGCTCCGCCACGGTCACACCGGTTTGGGGGTCGGGGACATCGCGGGCCACCTCGTTGATGAAACGTTCGAGCGTGTGCGACCCGCCGACGTTCAAAAATCCGCGGCCGTTGCCGTCGGAGTTGATGTACACGGCCGCCTTCGCCCGTAGCTCGTCGGCATGATGCTCCGCCCACTCCGTTGATCCCAACAGTCCCGGCTCTTCGGCGTCCCAGCCGGCGTACACGATCGAGCGCTTTGGACGCCAGCCCGTCTTGGCCAGTTCAGCAATCGCCCTCGCCTCCTCCATCGTCGCCACCATGCCGCTGATGGGATCGGCCGCCCCAAAGACCCACCCATCGCGATGGTTACCCCGAACGATCCACTCATCGGGATAGATAGATCCGCGCAATCTGGCGATGACATTGTACGCGGGAGCGAGGTCCCAGTTGAATTCGAGCGCGAGATGGACTTTGGCGGGTCCCGGCCCGATGTGATAGGTGATCGGCAGCGCGCCACGCCACGACTGGGGGGCGACCGGCCCGCCAATGGCCCGAAGCAGGGGCAAGGCGTCGCCGTACGAAAGCGGAAGCACCGGAATCTTCATGATGGTCGGAGACTCCTCGACCGAGAGACGGGTCGCGTCCTTCGTCGCGCCGACACCGGGTGTGAGAGGGTCCCCGGGATACGTCGGCATGTCCGCTACCGATCCGCGTTGCGCCCCCTGCTCGTTCCGATACGCGCCCTTTGGGTAGACGTCGCCCTGGAAGTAACCATCGTCGCGTGGGTCCGAATACAAGATGCACCCAACCGCTCCATGCTCGGCGGCGACTTTGGGCTTGATGCCACGCCAGGACCCGCCGTATCTGGCGATCACGATCTTCCCGGCGACATCGATCCCACGACGCGCCAACTCTTCGTAATCGTCGGGCACCCCGTAGTTGACGTACACCAACTCCGCCGTCACGTCGCCGTCTGCCGAATACGCGTTGTAATTCGGGAGCATGTTGGTGCGCACGCTCGATGTTTCGTCCTCCGGAAGCGCAGGCTCCTCGAGTCTTGCTCGGAAGCGCGTCGGCTCGACCAGCTCGACGACCCGCCGCCTGGGAGTCGGGAACAGCACGTCGAACACCTCGATTTCCGTCTCGTAACCCCAAGCCCGAAACTGCGCTGCCATGAACTCGGCGTTCTCCTTGGCGCCGGGAGACCCTACGTGCTGCGGCTTGGCCGTCATCCGCTCCATCCACGTTGGCAGGTTCTCCACCCGGAGCAAGGCATCGAACTGCGCTTCGAGCGCCCGCTGACGGGCGGCACCGTCGCGGGTGAAACCGAGCATCGCATCGTCGGCGACCTGTGCCGGCGTTGCTGCGGTAATGAGGAAAGCGAGGGCGAGGGCCGTGTGTGGAGATTTCATATTAGGTGTCAGGTGTCAGGTGTCAGGTGTCAGGTGTCAGGTGTCAGGTGTCAGGTGTCAGGTGTCAGGTGTCAGGTGTCAGGTGTCAGGTGTCAGGTGTCAGGTGTCAGGTGTCAGGTGTCA
>JBFIZG010000029.1:0-16939 GCA_041604955.1 Gemmatimonadales bacterium
ATGGAGTTCGTGACGCCGGAAGAGGTGGCGGACTATGTGGTCATGGAGTTAGAGGGACGGCCGACCGGGCGAAACGTGGTGGCCGCGCTCGATGCTGCCACGGCGGGTCCGACGTACCGTGGCGCGATCCTGCGATCGGCGGCGATCGAACGACTCGGGGACTTGGAGCGGGAGCACGGGGTACGCTCGATAGCCTTCGAGATGCTCGGTCCTCCACGGCTCAGCAAGTTGCTGTACGAAGCGTTCATCTGGTCTCGCATCAGAAGCTCGGTGAGTCTCCTCGCGAAAAGCGACGCCACTGCTCTGTCGCAGGATGCAACCCGTCTGCTCGACCAAGATGCCGACCTCCGATCGACAATCGTTTCAGTGGGACTTCCGATTCTGTTGCCGAGTCAGGAGGTTTATAGGGGTGAGCTCATCCTCGTTCCGCTCTTGGACAACGATTTAGAGCGTACCGTCACGCGTGGATGGATCGACCTCCGGCGCGAGCACTGTGCATTGTGGATTCGTCGTGCGCAATCCATGGTCGAGCAGGCGCATCACGGGGCGCGGAGTACGGGAAGCGACAATGATTGGGAAGCGATCCAGCCTGAAGACGCGATTTCGCCTTCCCGGATGGCGACGTGGATCTTTGGCAATGAAGATGACGGAGTGCGGATCAAGCGATGAGAATTGAGGACCGAGGACGACGATGATGGCTGAGGAGACGACGTGACGACGAGGCCCGTTCAGGTTCCCGATGCCGCACTGACGACGGCCGTTACGGCGGAAGTCGCCAAACGGGTGGTCGGTCAGGACGCAATGGTCGAACGTTTGCTCGTAGGGCTCCTGACCGGTGGTCACATCCTGTTGGAAGGAGTCCCGGGACTCGCCAAGACGTTGGCGGTGAGTTCGATGGCGGAGGCGATTCACACGACGTTCCAACGTATTCAGTTCACTCCGGATCTCCTCCCGGCTGACATCATCGGGACCATGGTGTTCGATCAAAAGACGAGTGAGTTCCGGTCGAAGCGGGGACCCCTGTTCGCCAATATCGTGTTGGCCGACGAGATCAACCGTGCGCCTGCGAAAGTGCAGGCGGCGCTCCTCGAGGCGATGCAGGAGACGCAGGTGACCATTGGTGGAGAGACGCACCGTCTGGAAGAGCCGTTTCTCGTGCTGGCGACGCAAAATCCCATCGAGCAGGAGGGCACCTATCCGCTTCCCGAGGCTCAACTCGATCGCTTCATGCTCAAGGTTCACGTCGGCTACCCCAGTCGCGACGACGAGAAGGAGATTCTCTGGCGCATGTCCGGAGGGCGTCCGATCCCGCTCAACGCTGTGGCGGAACCTGGAGCGATTCTCCAAATCCGGCAGACGATCGCCGAACTCTACATGGATCCCAAGATCGTCGACTACGTCGTCGATGTCGTGCGGGCGACGCGCGAGCCCCGTGCCGTAGGTCTGCACGACGTGGGCCCGCTCATTGCGTATGGCGCGAGCCCCAGGGCGACCATCTATCTTGCACAGGCCGCTCGGGCACATGCGTTCATGAGAGGTCGTGCGTATGTGGTTCCCGAGGATGTCAAAGTGATGGCGCCGGACGTGCTCAGACATCGCGTGCTGCTGACGTTTGAAGCTGAAGCGGAAGACGTCACGTCAGACCAAATCATCGCCAAGATCCTGGAGGCAGTGCACGTTCCGTGATTCCCACCTCCCGCGTCGTCGGCCCCGACGTGCTGCGGCAGGTCAAGAAGATCGAGCTTCGGGCTCGCCGACTCGTGACCACGCTCTTTTCTGGCGAGTATCGGTCGGTCTTTCGCGGTCACGGACTCGAGTTCGCTGAGGTCCGCGCATACCAACACGGTGACGATTTTCGGGCAATCGACTGGAACGTGTCCGCCCGGATGCAGTTTCCGTACGTCAAGACCTTCGAAGAGGAACGCGAACTCACACTCGTGCTGGTGGTCGACCGATCCGGGTCGGTCGAATTTGGCCGTCCGATATCGAAATCTGAACGTGCCGTGGAGGTCGCTGCTGTTCTGGCGCTGGCGGCGGCACGGCAAAACGATCGGGTGGGCGCGGTCATCTTCTCGGGTGGCATCGATCATGTCGTCCCGCCCGCAAAAGGGCGACGGCACGCGCTACGGGTCATTCGTGACCTTCTCGCCTTCACGCCCGAGGACCGTGCGACCAACATTGCCGCGGCGCTCGCGTATGTCGCGCGTCTCTTGCGGCATCGCTCGATCGTCGTTGTCCTTTCGGACTTTCGCGCAAAGGGCTGGGAGGAGCAGCTTCAGCGGGTTTCGATGAAACACGAGGTGGTGGCGATTACGGTTGACGATCCACGTGAGTCGGATCTTCCGTCGGCAGGCTGGATCGAGTTGGAAGATGCGGAATCGGGAGACCGGGTTCTCGTCGACACGTCGAGCGCTCGGGCGCGGCTCCAGCAACACATGGCCGCCGAGCGGGCACGTCTCACTCGGGCACGACGTCTCAAGCAGGCGAACGTGGATCACGTCTCGCTTCGAACCGACCAACCTTACGCCGAGATTCTGCACCGCGCGTTTGCAGAACGGGCGCGAAGGCTCCGTCGATGAACCTCGTCGCCCTCGTCGTGGGTTTGTTGCAGGCAGCGTCCTGGACGGTGTCGCCCGAAACCGTCACCGTTGGCGACACGGTATTCTTGACGAGACGCATCATCACGGACGAGGCGGTCCAGGCGCGGGTCGAGCCGGGTGTTTCCGAAAGCGCGGTCGAGCTCCTGTCCGATCCGCGTGTGTCATATTCGGAAGGAACGGTCGTCGTTCGGATCGCCATGGCGCTGTTTGAAAGCGGTCGCCACGCGATTCGTGCGCCCGACATCGAACTCGTCCACCCGGATGGTCGGCGTGTCCGCGTGCCCGGTGACAGCGTATCGGTTTCCGTCGAGTCCGTGCTTCCAACCGACGACTCGTTACCCCCGCCACGACCACCGATCGAGCCCATGCGGAGATCCGTCACGCGAGCCGAGCCGCTCGCATTGCTCGTTGGGCTCACGCTCGTCACAACAATTGCCTGGGGGCTCGTCCGGCGACACCCACGGGCGAGACCCGTGTGGCCGGCCGATGCGCCCACGGCGGGGCTAGCGCCGGTCGAAGAATGGCTTGGCGCTGGTGAACCGCGGGCAGTCGCGGCGGCCGCGGCCGGTCACCTCCGTGATGCGATCGCGCGGGCCGATCCATCCGTGGGACGCCAGCTCAGTACTGACGAGTGCGTCACGTCTTTAGAGGATCGGCACGCCGATTGGCCGGTCCCTGAGCTTCGGGAGACGCTGGAGGCGCTCGATCGCGCGCGGTTTGCGCCGGCGGTTGCGACAGATCTCGTCGCCCTGACCGAACGAGCGGACCGGCTCGCCTCGTTGTTCGGCCGGTCCGAAGCGCCGGAACGCTGATGGTTGCTCGACCGCTGGTTCTCTTGTTGTTGTTGCTCGTTCCGTTGTGGTGGTGGTTGCGATGGAAGCGGGAACGACCGGGAGCGCCGTATAGCGATGTTGCTCCGCTCGCGACGGCAAGCAGGCGGTGGGTGCCGCGGTTTCCGATCGCGCTCCGCAGCCTGACGCTGGTGTGCTGGATTCTCGCGGCCGCGGGACCGCACTGGGGTCCCGGGACCAATGAGGTTACCAGCGAGGGGATCGCGATCGTGCTTGCCGTCGACGCATCGACCAGCATGCTTGCCGAGGACTTCGCACCGTTAAACCGTCTCGACGTTGCAAAGGAGCAGTCGTCCGCGTTCATCGATGGACGACGGTTCGATCGGATCGGCCTCGTATCGTTCGCGGCCGAAGCGCTGACACGCGTTCCGATCACAGTGGACTATGCGGTACTCAAGCAATCCGTGCACGATCTCCGAGTAGGTGAATTGGAAGATGGTACCGCGATTGGTACTGCGATTGCGACCGCAGCCAATCGTCTGCGTCGGGCGCCGGGTACGAGCAAAGTCGTCGTGCTCCTCACCGATGGCGAGAACAATCGCGGTACGCTCGACCCGCGCACCGCGGCCGAAGCGGCGGCGCAGCTCGGTATCCGCGTCTATACGATAGGGGTTGGCACCGATGGCGAGGCTCGCATGCCCATTGGGCAGGGGCCGCTCGGACAGATCCGCTACCAGACGTTGCCGGTCCAGATCGATGAGCAGCTCTTGGAGGAAGTCGCCGAGACCACCGGTGGGCGGTACTTTCGAGCGACCGATGCTGAAACGCTCAACGGGATCTTTCGACAAATCGATGAGCTCGAACGAACGCCGGTGACCGTCACGCGCTTCACTGAATTCGACGAGTGGTACCGGCCGTTGCTCCTGCTCGGTCTCGGCGCCCTGGTGGTCGAGCTGATACTTTCCGCCACGACCGTGGTTCGCGTTCCGTGATCGCGTTCGACTCGCCGTACGTGCTTTATGCCGCGCCCGCTGTTGCGGCGCTCATGGCGATGCTCGCGCTGTGGGGCCGTCACGTCCGCATCCAACGGGCGCTCCGGTGGTCGCCGCAACTCGGCGACCAGGCGGCGCGTGTCGGTCGATGGGGTGTTGTCTTGATCGGAGTAGCCGTTCTCGCCGTTGGCGTTGCGCTTGCCGGCCCCCGCTACGGCAGCCGCGTCGTCGTAACAGAGACCAAGGGGCTTAGCCTCGTGCTGGCGGTCGACATTTCGCGGTCGATGCTCGCCGAAGACGTCGAGCCGTCCCGCCTCGGACGTTCCAAGCGAGAAGCCCGGCGTTTGATCCAGGATCTGGGCGGCGATCGGATCGGGCTCATCGCGTTTGCCGGCCAGAGCTTCGTCATGTCTCCGCTCACCGTCGACGGGGGGGCGCTCCAGCTTCTCGTGGGTGCGCTCGATCCGGACATCGTCAGTGCGGGTGGGACGGGTCTCGCGTCGGCACTCCAACAGGGGCGCGATCTGCTGCTCGCCGAAGACGAAGTGGCCGACCGGGTGCTCGTCGTCTTTACCGACGGTGAGGCGCACGATTCTCTCGACACCATCCAGGCGGCCGCAAATCAGTTGCAGCGTGACGGTATCCGATTGATCCTTGTCGCCACGGGCGGCCGCGATCCCGTTCGCATCCCCGTGCGCGATTTCGACGGGGAACTACTGGGCTATCAGCGAGATGTCGACGATCGCATCGTCGAAACGAGACGAAGGGATGACGTGTTGTCCGCCATCGCCGATGCGGCGCACGGCGTGCTGGTTTCGGCGGAAGTGAGTGATCACGCCGGTGCTGTGCGTGATCTCGTCCTCGGGTTCAAACGCACGCCACTCGCCACCACGACCGCGGCGCAGGACATTCTGCGCGCCTGGGTCCCGCTTCTCATCGGCGTTTTGCTTCTGCTTGCGCAGACGCTCACGAGACGGACGGCGGCGCTGGTGAGCGTGGTCCTCACCATTGTGTGTTCGAACACGGCGTTCGCTCAGGGGCCGCGCAACGGAGCGGATGAAGCGTGGGTGGCCGGCGAGTATACACGCGCTACCTCGCTCTACCGGCGCCAACTCGTGCTTGGTGAAGGAGGGGACTCGACATGGTTCAACGCGGGCACTGCGGCGCTCGTATCGGGTGACACGGCGTTTGCCCGCGGTGCGCTCCAGCAGGCGGCGGAGTCGATCGAGCCGGAGATCCGGTTTCGGGCGCTGTTCAACCTCGGGTTTGTGGCGCTCGGGCTCGCCGAAAGTGACACCGCCAACGCGAGGGCGCATCTGGAAGAGGCGGTTCGGCGGTATCGCGAAGCGCTTCTGTTGAGACCGGCGGATGTTCGCGCCAAATGGAACTTAGAGCTGGCGTTTCGACGCATGCCTCCGCCGGAAGACGGGAATCAGTCCGGTCAGCAGCCTGCAGGGCCGGAGGGAGCGTCCCCACCCCCGGCGCCGCAGGGACTCAGTCTCGCGCAGGCCAACCAAATTCTGAATTCGGTTGCGGATCAGGAGCGGGAGACGCGGCAGAAACTCAACCGCTCGCGCGCGCAGCCGCGCGAAACACGGGGGAGGAAGGACTGGTGAGTGCGGCGCTCGCGGCGATGTTGATGATTCAACAACTCGGGGTCACGGCGTCCATCGATCGGGACCAGGCTACGGTCGGGGATACGTTGACGCTCACGATTCGCGTGCAGGTGACGAGTGACCTTCCGGTACAAATCGTCGATCCGATTCTTTCTGGGCTCGAGCTGCAAGGATCCAGAGAGCAGACCCACGTTTCACTCGACGGGAACGCGGCCACGCGGCTGACCATCCGCGAAATCGCGTTGATTGCCCGGAGGCCAGGTACGGCGACGATTGGGGAAGTGGTTGTGCACGTAGGAGATTCGACGGTCACGACTGAGCCGATCACGTTTACGACACTCGCATCCGACGACGTGACCTCGATCGGCCTCGATCCGCGGGTGAACGCCTTTCTGCTCAGCCAAAGTCCCGGGACGGTCAGCGACGAAGCGGTGCACGTCGATCTCCGCGCCTTGGCTGATACGGTGCTCCTGGGCGAACAGGTGGACGTCGTCGTGATTGCCTGGTTTCCGCGGGCGATTCGCTCGCGACTCCGCACACCACCTCAGCTGGAGCCGCCGCAAGTACGCGGGGCTTGGGCCTATGAACGCAGCACTATCGGTGTGCAGGCGCAGAGCAGGCTCGTGGACGGTATCTGGTACGAGCTCTATGTCCATCATCAGTCGTTGTTTCCACTCAGCTCGGGATGGTTGCAGGTCGGTCCCGCATCGGTGACGTACAACTTGCCGGTCACGTTCTCATTCCTCAGTCGCGAACTGAGGCATGAGGTGCCGAGTGATAGCCTCCACGTGTTTGTGCAGCAGCAGCCGTCCTCCGGGCGGCCGTGGGGGTTTGGTGGCGGTGCAGCAGAACGTCTCGGATTCACGGTCACCGCCTCTCGGAACCAGCTCATGCTCGGTGATGCGAGCGTGGTGACGGCGGCGTTGACGGGTCGGGGGAACGTCGCGTTATGGCCGGAGCCGGAACTGACGTGGCCCCCCGGGGTTCGCGGATACTCGGAAGGTGTCAGCGTTACGCTCGACCCGGTCGGTGGTTTGATCGGCGGCACTAAGGTGTTTCGGTACTTGGTGGTTGCGGATTCCGCCGGCACTCACCGGATCCCGACACCCAGTTACCCGTATTTCGACCTCGGCACGAGGCGGTACACGACGCTTCGGGCTCCGGCCATCGATATCGTTGCGCGGGGCGAGGACCCGACTGGGATGACCGAGCCGTCTGAAACGCGTCGTCCGCTGCTTGCCGCCGGAAACGGGCGCACCACGGACAGACTAGTCGGAACCGTTCCACGTTGGGCATGGTTCGCGATCGTGTTCTTGCCACCGCTCGCCGCGCTGGTCGTCCGGCGGCGGCCGAAGAAACGACGGCGCGCGCAAGCACCGCCTCGGGACTCATCGGGTGGCCTCGTCGATTTGAAACGCGAGTTTCGTGTCACCTTGGAAGCGCTCGTTCCTGCTGCGAGCCTCCGAACCAATCAGGAACTTGCCGATGCGCTGCGGGCAGCAGGAATCGATGGAGCGGTTGCCGTGCACGCGGCGGCCGTGCGGGATCGGCTTTGGCAGGTAGGTTATGGACCAGACCCGCACGTCGACGCCGACGAATTGTCCGCAGAAGTTGATGAGGTCGTCCGCACGCTCTTGGGGCGGCGCAACCGGAACGACCGAGGCAGAAGCCACGTTGCGGCGGTACTTTTCGTGCTCATTGCCACGTCGGCGCCCCTGACGGCGCAAGCACCTGAACGTCTCTACGACGCCGATGCGGCGAATGCGGCCGCGGACAGCTTCGCCTTACGAGCGGCGTCGGAGCCCTGGGTGGCGGCGCATTGGTACAATCTTGGGACCGCTCTTGATAGAGCGGGTGACGGCGTTCGCGCTCGGGCGGCATGGGTGCGGGCTGCCAGACTGCAGCCGCGGGAGAACGTTATCTGGAGCGCACTCGGCGAAAGCGACTCCATGGATCGAGTCGCCGGCGGGCTCGTCTGGGTCTCGCCAATCACGGTTGGTGAGACGGTGGTGGCTGCCGCCGCGTTCTGGGTGCTCGGTTGGCTGCTGTTCGTAACTCGACTTCCGCGTGGCTACGGAGTTGCAAGCCTCGTCGTCGCGCTTGCGCTGGTGGCGTATGGCGGTTACGTCCACCGGCGTTACGCGACGCCGGTTGCCCTCGTCCGGTTTCCCGAAACGCCCATGCGCCAAGCGCCCTACGGCTCGGCTGATGAGCGGTTTGTTCTCAACGCGGGGAGTGCCGTCATGTTGTCACGCACGGAAGGCAGTTGGGTGCTGATCGAACGCGCGGGTGTCCGCGGATGGTTGCTTCGCTCGGAGATTATTCCGCTCTAATGGGATGCATTCATGTGCTTCCCGCGGTCGTCGCAGACCAGATCGCCGCGGGGGAAGTTGTCGAGCGACCTGCATCGGTCGTGAAGGAACTCGTCGAAAACGCACTCGACGCGGGCGCGAAAACCATATCGGTGGAGCTCGAAGACGGTGGCCGCGCGCTGATACGGGTCAGTGATGATGGCTGCGGGATGGACCGAGATGATGCGGTCCGTGCCATGGATCGTCATGCCACGAGCAAGATTCGTTCGAGTGCCGAGTTGATTGGCGTCGCGACGTACGGATTTCGTGGGGAAGCGTTGCCGGCGATTGCATCGGTGTCGCGATTCGTATTGGAGACGGCAGCCGCCGATGGCGGCGAAGAGGACAGTGGGACGCGGGTCGTCATCAAGGGCGGCCGCACTGAAAGCGTCGAGCCCGTCGCGCGAACACAAGGGACGAGCGTTACGGTCCGCGGGTTGTTTTTCAATACTCCGGCACGCCGAAAGTTCCTGCGGTCTACCAGGAGCGAAACACGGGCCGCCGTCGAGGCGATCACGGTGCTCGCGCTCGCCCGGTTGGATGTGTCGTTTTCGTTGACCCATGACGGGAGAGTTCTCGTCGACTCCCCCCGTGCATCGAGTATCGTCGACCGCATCACGTCGCTTTTTGGCAGAAAGACCGCGGAAGGACTGATTCCGGTGGATTGGGGTGACGCGACGCTCTCGATTCGCGGACTTGTCGAGCGCCCGGCTGAAGCCAAGGCCAGCGGTCGCAAGGCGTACCTGTTCGTCAACGGACGACCGTTCAAAGATCCATTCCTCGTCCGCGCGGCAGAAGCCGGATATCGCGCGACAATTCCGCCGGGAGCCCGACCAAGCGTCTTTCTCGCGATTGGACTTCCCGGCGACCGCGTGGACGTGAACGTGCATCCCACCAAGCTCCAAGTACGCTTCCGGGATCGGATGTTTGTGGAACGCGCGGTGGAGGAGGCGATCCGAACTGCGTTGAGGCCGATGGGAGCGGCGGCATTGATGGGCGCGCCACACTCCAGGTGGGACCATGCGGTGCAGGGTGCACCTCCATACGGTCCGGGCGACGTTGCCCATGACGACATGACGCACCCGGAACCCAGCGGGCCTCGCGGAGAAGCGGTATTGGGAACGCTCTTTGCGCGAATGGACGCCGGGGGGCCATTTCCGGCGGAACGAGGCCAACGTCCGCTGCTGCAAGCATTCAATACGTACATCTTGTTCGAGAGCGATGATGGCGTTGCCATCGTTGACCAACACTCAGCGCATGAGCGCGTGCTGTACGAACGGGCGATGGAGCAGTTGAGGGGTGACGGGGGGACCGCGCAACGGCTGCTGTTGCCGCTCACGTTGGAGCTGCAACCTGACGAACTGGAGGCGGTGGCCGATCACCGGGAGCTGCTCGGGGCAGTGGGATTCGAGGTTGACGAGTTTGGCGGGCGATCGGTGGTAATCCATGCCGTCCCGAACCCGCACCCGCGCTTCGATGCTCGGAAGTGCTTCGAGGAATTGGTTGCCGACCTCACAACCGGACGACTCGAGGGGCTGAACCGCCTCGAACGATTTGCCGCGACCTATGCCTGCCGGGCAGCGGTCATGGCGGGACAGCCCATGGACCACCAAGAGATGCGGGAGCTGTTGGCCCGACTGTTTGCCTGCGAGCTTCCCCCGCACGACGTGCACGGGCGCCCCACGATCGTGCAGCTCCCACGGACAGAGCTGGAGAAACGATTTGGCCGAAGCTAAACCACTCGTTCCCGTAATCGTAGGGCCGACGGCTGTGGGGAAGACGGCGGTTGTGATGGCGCTGGCCAAGCATTGGCCCATCACGGTTGTCTCGGCGGACTCGCGTCAGGTGTACCGGCGTCTCGATATTGGAACGGCCAAACCCTCGCCGGAGCACCGACGCCGCGTCCCGCACCTCGGCCTCGATTTGATCGATCCAGGGGAACAGTACAGTGCGGGACGGTTCGCGGCGGACGCCGCCAGTTGGCTTCGCGCCCTGTCGCCCAATACGCAGCCCGTCGTGGTGGGCGGGACCGGCTTCTATGTTCGTGCGTTGGCGGACGGCCTATTTCAAGAACCTCCAATGAACTCGCTGAAGCGCGCGCAGCTGCGGCAATGGACGGACTCCGCGGCCGGGATGGGCCGTATTGCGGCCCGGCTTGATGAGGCCTACAGCGGGGGGGGACGGCAACGTGCGGCTCGCGCCGTGGAGGTCGCGTTGCTTACGGGGCGGCCACTGTCATGGTGGCAGCGCCGGGCGCAGTCGGAGGGCGTGATGCGTCCCTGGTACGTCGTTCTCCGAGTGCCGCGACCCATTCTGCACGAACGGATCGAATGCCGCATCCGCGACATGCTGGCGGCTGGGCTGGTAGATGAGGTCCGGGACGTGCTCGCGGACGGCGTGCCACCGAGCGCCCCCGGCTTGGACGCGGTGGGCTATCGTGAGGTGCTGGAGTATTTGACGGGGGGCCTCCAGTTTGGCGAGCTTGCGCAGCAGATTGCGACTGGGACCCGTCGCTACGCGAAGCGCCAGGAGACGTGGTTCCGGCACCAACTCGGGCACGACCCCGTACTCACGCTCGATGCGACGGTCTCTCCGGACGAACTGGCGACGACGATTATCACGGCGTGGAAGGAACGGACGGACGAATGCGAATCGGAATAACGTGTTATCCCACGTACGGTGGATCCGGCGCCGTTGCGACCGAACTCGGGTTGGAGCTCGGGCGCCGCGGGCATGAGGTGCATCTCATCTCGTACGCCTCACCGTTCCGGTTGCGTGGTTTGGCGGAGAACGTGTTCTTCCACGAGGTCGACGTCAGCGGGGCGTACCCGTTGTTCGAGTACTTTCCGTACTCTCTCGCGTTGGCCGTGAAGCAACACGAGGTGGCGCTCCGGGAACAGTTGGACATCCTCCATGTGCATTATGCCATACCGCACGCACCGTCCGCGTTTCTGGCGAAGCAGATGCTCGAGGACGATCACGAACTCAAGGTGATTACGACGTTGCACGGAACTGACATTACGCTTGTCGGTCTGGAGAGTTCGTTTTTTACCGTGACCAAATTCTCGATCGAACGATCGGATGCGGTCACCACCGTGTCGGACTTTCTTCGAGACGCGACCTATCGAGAGTTCGAGTGTTCGCGCTGCGATATCCAGGTCATTCCCAATTTCGTGAACCTCGACCAATACCAGCCGGCGAAGGTGCCAAGACCCTGTCCGATGGCGCCTCCGGATCATAAAGTCTTAGTGCACGTTTCGAATTTCCGTCCCGTGAAACGTCTCCCGGACGTCGTCCGGATCTTCGCGGGGGTGCGCCGTGAGATTCCCGCCGTCCTCATCCTGGCGGGCGACGGTCCACAGCGCGTCGACGCGGAAGCGGAGGCGGAGCGTCTCGGGGTGGCGAACGACGTACGGTTTCCAGGCAAGGTCGATGCGGTTCCCGAGCTGCTGCAGTCGGCCGACCTGTTTCTCCTCCCGAGCGAGAACGAGTCTTTTGGGTTGAGCGCGTTGGAGGCGATGGCGTGCGGTGTCCCCGTGATTGCCACCAAGACCGGCGGGATCCCTGAGGTTATCGAGGACGGCGTGACCGGAGCCCTGTCCGATATCGGGGATGTGGACGCCATGGCGGCGAACGCGCTCGCAATATTGACAGATCCGACCCGGTGGGAAGATCTGAGGCGTTGCGCCATAGAAAGGGCGAGATTGTTTTCCTCAGATCGCGTGGTACCGCAATACGAATCGCTGTATGAACGAGTACTTGCGCAGTGACGTGGTGGCAGGGCTTGGTGTTGGGAATCGTGCAGGGACTCACCGAATTCCTGCCCGTTTCGAGTTCCGGGCACCTGGTCATCGCAGAAGCGGCTATCGGCCTCAGAACGCCGGGTGTGTTGGTTGAGGTCGCTCTGCACGTCGCGACGCTACTCGCCGTCGTCGTGGTCTACCGAGAGCGGCTCGTCGAGCTCACGTTGCAGGCATTTGCCGGCGCGGGAAGCGCATGGAAGTTTATCAGTCTCTTGGCGATCGCGACGGTGCCGGCGGCCGCCATGGGATTCTTCTTTAAGGAGTGGTTTGAGCGCACGTTCGAGTCGCTCGCCGCCGTGGGGTTCAATCTCATTCTGACTGCACTGATTCTGTGGACTTCGCGGAAGGTAGCCCGCGGATCCAAGTCGGAACCGACCGCGTTGGGCGCTGTGGCCATTGGATTCGCCCAGGCGTTGGCCTTGCTCCCGGGGATTTCTCGATCGGGATCGACCGTAGCGGCTGGGCTGTGGCTCAAACTCGATCCGGTCAAGGCCGCCGAGTTTTCCTTTTTGATGTCGATTCCGGCAATTCTGGGAGCGGCGACACTTCAGATCGCCGGCGGCAACGCCGACGCGGCATTAGTCGGAACGGGTCCGATGGCGCTGAGTTTTTTGGCCGCGCTCGTTGCCGGGGTCTTTGCCATCCGCGTGCTGGTCGCGTTGCTCCAGCGCGGACAGTTCCATCGCTTCGCCCCGTACTGTTTGGCGGCCGGGGTAATCACGCTCGTCTGGTCGGTGCTCCGTCCGTGACGTACGACGGCGTGGCGTCAGCAGCGCTGGCCAAACGGCTGCGCACCCCTAGCTGTCTGAGCTTGGTTCGCGTCACGAGTACGCTCGATGTCGTTCACGAGCTTGCGCGGGAAGGAGCGCCGGCCCACACGGTCGTCCTGGCAGACGAGCAAGTTGCGGGGCGAGGGCGGCACGGGCGGGAATGGCAAAGCCCACCCGGAATGGGAATCTGGTTGGGGTATCTGTTTCAACCGAGTGGTTCGATAGACGGCGGTGTAGTGGCGCTTCGGGTCGGTATGGCCATCGTTGACGCGCTCGGGGAACTCGGCGCAACTCCAAGACTCAAGTGGCCGAACGACGTGCTCGTGAACGGGCGGAAAGTCGCCGGGGTGCTCTGTGAAGCGCGCTGGCAGGGACCCCGGTTGCGTTGGATCGCCATTGGCGTCGGGATCAACGTTCATGGACCGTTGCCCGCTGACCTCGCCGCCCGTGCGATCGTTCTCGACGAGGTCGTTCCCCACGTGAACCGAGTAAGCGTGCTCGAGCATCTGGTCCCGAAGCTTCACCGACTCGATGACGCACCACGACTCACGAAGGCGGAACGCGAGATGTTCGATCGTTTGGACTCGCTGGCGGGCCGAGCCGTCCGTTCACCGGTGGTGGGAACCGTAGAGGGTGTGGCCCCGGACGGAGCCCTCCTGGTCGGAACCGCGAACGGCACCAAACGCGTCCTCGGAGGCAGCGTTGTCCCCGCGTGACGCTCCCTATTGGGCGCGCGGTGTTGCGGCCCTCCTACTCTGCTTCGCCACGTGGTGGCTCCTCGGCACGCAAGCGCTGCGGAGCGTCGTCGGTGACTCCATTGCCCCCTTGAGTCTGGGGGTCATCGCGATATTCATGCTCCGCGGTTTGCAACTACCCTTGGGAGTTTGGCCGGACGGTCCGTGGCGACATCGTTTTTCGGCCCCGCGACTGATTGGGGTGGCGGCCGTGTTCGCCGTCTTGATGGGCGTCGTGATTCCTTGGCCCGTCCCCGGGCTCGGATACGAGTTGGACATCGGTACTGCGGCGGCTGTGGTGATCGGCGTGGTGACATGGGGGTTCGCGATGGCGTTCGTCAGGCAGCGTCCCTACGTAAAGTGGTACGCGGTGGCGGTCGGACTGGGCGTCGCGCCAACGGTTTTGGGGTTGCTTTTTTCCGGCGGCATCGGTGAAACGGAGACGAGTCTGGCTCGACTCGCGTCAACCGAGCTTCTCGCGATTCCCGAGCTGGTCTCTGCGAAATCGGCTGCCGCCGTCCCGACGTTTCTCCATCTGGTCGCGGTCGGTGCGGCCTCGAAGCTCGTGACTGAAGAGATCGCGTTCCGACGTCTGTTGCTCGGCGTGCCGACTCAAGCGGGCATCGTCCCGGTCACGCTCGCGGCGTTGGTGGCCGCCATCTGGTACGGCATCGTCCTTCAAACCGGCGCCGACGCGGCGGCCGGTACCGCCCTCCAGTTCGGTCTTGCTGCGCTCTGCGCAGGAGCCCTCTACGCGTTGTCTCGGTCGCTGCTCGTCTCCGCCACATTCAGCGCGTCGTACTGGGCGGCGTTTGCGACGTTCGCAGTCGCACGGGAGTCTCCGGTCGATCTCGAGGCGTCGGCTGCCGCGCCGCCGCAGTCGGTTGCGATTCTCACAATGGTCTCTGGCATAGCACTCGGTGTGTTCGTGGTCCGACAGAACGGTTGGTGGGGTGGGCCGTCGAAACCGAAAGAGGGCGATGTTACTGGCCATTGACATCGGCAACACCGAGACCACCCTTGGGTTGTTTCGTGGCGACCGGTTGATGACGCACTGGCGCTTGACCACGGCGCCTACGCGGACACCGGACGAATGGGCGTCTGTCTTCACGTCGTTCCTGAGCCAAGCCGGGCATTCGCCCAATGAGGTTCGCGCTTCGGTCATCGCCTCTGTGGTCCCGACCATCACTGAACGCCTGACGGAGGGAGCCAACATCGCCGTCGGCACGAACGCGGTACCGATTGGCCCTGATTCCACGCTGCCCGTGGTGCTCGACGTTGACGAGCCGTTCCAGGTCGGAGCCGATCGAATCGTGAATACGATTGCGGCTTCGCAGCTGTACGGCCGCGACACGATCGTCGTGGACTTCGGCACCGCAACGACGTTCGATTGTATCACTGCCGACGGCCATTTTCTTGGCGGTGTCATCGCGCCCGGTGTTCACACCGCTGCCGAAAACCTGACCCGTCGCACGGCGAAGCTCCCGGCGACCGACCTCGTCCCGCCTCAGCACGTCATCGGTCGGCGCACGGAAGAGTGCATGAGATCCGGCATTCTCTTTGGCACCGTCGACGCTGTCGATGGCATTGTCAGTCGAATCAAGCAAGAGTGGCCGCGCGAGGAGGAGCCCTTCACCGTGGCGACCGGCGGCCTGGCTGAACGCGTCGCCCCCTACTCCAAACAGATCGAACACGTCGAACCGCATCTCACTCTCCAGGGCTTGCGCATCGCCGCGAAACACATGAGCGTCCACTGGTAGTCGTATGATCGTTACCCGCGACACGATCGGCACGGTCGTGGGCTACGCGCCTGCCGACATCGGAACGAACTGCTGAGAACCGTGGACACTCCCGAGAACTCCCCGCACCGGGCCAACCGCCTCATTCACGAGACGAGCCCCTATTTGCTCCAACACGCCCACAATCCCGTGGACTGGTACCCATGGGGTCCCGAGGCCCTCGACCGCGCGCGCCGGGAGGATCGGCTCATCCTGCTGTCAATCGGGTACTCTGCCTGTCATTGGTGCCATGTGATGGAGCGCGAGTCGTTTGAGAACGACAGCATCGCGGAGCTGATGAATCGGCATTTTGTGAACATCAAGGTCGATCGGGAAGAACGACCGGATCTCGACGAGATCTACATGGCGGCGACGCTGGCCATGAACCGAGGACAGGGCGGGTGGCCGATGACGGTGTTCCTGACTCCGGAGGGCGAGCCCCTATTTGCCGGGACGTATTTTCCGCCGTCAGACAGTCATGGACGTCCGGGATTCCCGACGTTGCTCAAGCAGATCGCAGGGGGGTGGGAGGAGAATCGCGCCGAGTTTCGCGCTCAGGCGAAAACTGTCCTCGAACATCTTCGCGGCATCACGAACCTCGGGCCCCGAGTGGCCGTGACAGCAGACGTCCTCGAGACGTGTGTCGATGCCTACGCCAGTGTGTTCGACGGGCAGTTCGGTGGATTCGGACCCGCGCCCAAGTTTCCACAGGCGACCGGCCTGTCGCTCTTGCTCCGCATCCACCGGCGCTTCGGTGACGAGCGAGCCTTGGACATGGTGGAAAAGACGCTCGAGGCAATGGCCTACGGCGGTCTGTACGACCAAGTCGGCGGTGGGTTCGCGCGATATGCCACTGATCGGCGCTGGCTCATCCCACACTTCGAGAAGATGCTGTATGACAATGCGTTGCTGACGCGAGCGTATCTCGAGGCGTACCAGGTCACGGGGCGGGATCTCTACGCTCGCGTGGCCCGTGAGACGTTGGATTATGTCCTCCGTGAAATGACGTCCGACGGTGGGTTCTTTTCCTCCACGGACGCCGACTCCGAAGGGGAAGAGGGGAAGTTTTTCGTTTGGCGACCCGATGAGATCGTCGCGCTGCTCGGTGAAGAGACCGGTCGATGGTTCAACACGTTTTATGACATCACGCCCGAGGGAAACTGGGAGGGGAAAAACATCCTCAATTGTCCCCGCTCCGTGGGCGAAGTGGCAGAGGAACTTGGCGTGGACGTCCAGGCGCTCGAGGCGGCATTGGCTGCTGCCAGAGAACGGGTCTATCAGGCGCGGCTCACCCGGGTGCCCCCATCACTCGATGACAAGATCCTCACGGCGTGGAATGGTCTGATGATTGGCGCATTTGCGGAAGGTTTTCGCGTCCTCGGTGATGAACGCTACCTCGATGCGGCACGCACGGGAGCTGAGTTCGTCTTACAATTTCTCACGACCCCGAACGGTCGCCTGCTTCGTACGCACCGCGCCGGCAAGTCCCACCTGGATGCGTACC
>JBFIZG010000030.1:0-16929 GCA_041604955.1 Gemmatimonadales bacterium
CCGGAGGATGTACGACGAGCGGAGCAAACGAAGTCTGTCCTGCATGGCGCGGTGCGCCGCTCGCAGGTCGGCATCGCGATGCCACACAGCTTCAGCCCGACGGTAGAGCGCGAGATTGACCGCTCGTCCTTCGACGAGTTCGTTCAGCTCGACGTCTTCAGCTTCCCGTTCCTGCCACCCGGCCGTCACGGCGACGATTCGGCCCGTCGGCGCCACCCGATTGAGCACATCACCCACGGTGGTCTCGTGACGTTGCGGTCCGAGCAGGACGACCGGGACGTCCGTCATCACGCCCGTACCTGCACCGTCTCGCCCACCGTGTTGAGCATCGCGCGGAGCTCGTCGTAGTCTGTGTGCCGCATCCGGATCCATGCGTTCGCCATGTAGCCGGCCTCGACGGGCTGCGTTGGCGTCCCCTCCGGCGGCAGGTGCGCGTCGATGATCCATTCGCCGAACCGGCGCTGGACCTCGTCCAGACCCTCGTAGCGACTGATGTATCCGTCTCGGTCCGGTCTGAGCGCGATGATCCCCGCTGAGAACCGACGGGAACAGCGGCCCGCGATGCGTCCGTAGGTCACGGCCATAGCCCACTCGCGATACACGTCGAGTTCGTTCGCCGCACAATAGAGGTCCCAGGCGCCCACGCCGGGCGGCCGGCAGGCGATTTCGGAGAACCGGAGCCCCTTGGGACCGAAAAACCACTCCATGTGCGTTGCCGAGGTTTCGACGTCGAGGAGATCGATCACCTGTCTTCCCATGTTCCGGACCTGGACGTACTCCTCCGCCGAGTCTATCCGATTGGTCGTGATGAATTGCGGGGAGATCCAGCGGGTGCGCATGGCCTCCAGCACGTTCGGATAATAGTGGGTGACGAAGTCATGCACGATCTCCCCACCGATGGTGATCGTGTCGTAGAACGCCTCGTGGCCCTCGTTGAACTCTTCAACTGCGACCTCCCCACCCCGCCCCACGCCGGTGAGTTCGAGGATACTTGACAGGTCGTCGACACCATCCGCCCGATACGTACCGGCCGCCCCCGCCGCCGCCCGCGGCTTCACCACCAGGGGGAATCCGACCAGCTCCGCAAACGCTCGAACCTCGGCCGGGTCGTCGCTTCCGACTGACTGGGCGCAGGAAATGCCCCCCTCGCGCAGCACCTCCTTCATGGCCGGCTTGTCCCGGCAGAGGAACGCCGTGCGCGTGGACGTCCCCGGAATGTGGCAAGCCTCGCGCACCTTCGCCGCAGCCATCACGTGCGCCTCGACCGTGGCCTCGAGCCTGTGGATCTCGACGTGCCGTTGTAGCCTGGAGACCACCTCGGCGAGTTTCCCCGCGTCCACCACGGTTGGAACCTGCTCGTAGTGATGGAGCCACTGTCCCACCGTAGCCTTGACGTCCTCGGGTGATCGCTCGCCGATCCCGATGACCCGCGCTCCCACGCTGTGGAGCCCCCGAGCGAATTCCCGCTGATTCGCGGGAAACGACGGTTCGATGAAGATTACGTTTCGTTCGTTCATGCCGAATCTTCGGCGCTCGGACCCTCATCCGCCAGCGGTAAAGGTCGAATGCCCAACGTCGTGTTCATAGCGCCGTTCTTTCAAGAAACCACGCTCCGCCTCCTGGGCGGGGTCCTGGATCTCCCGGAAACCAGGGTTGGTCTCGTGAGCCAGGATCCAGAATCCAAGCTGCCGGCCGAGGTTCGGAGCGGGCTGTCGGCGCACTATCGCGTCGAACAGGGCCTCGATTCCGGCCAGATCGAACACGCCATCCGGGCGATCGGCGGTCACCTGGGCTCGGTCGACCGAATTCTCGGGGCGCTGGAAGAGCTTCAGGTGCCCCTGGGAGACCTGCGAGAGAAGCTGGGTATTCCCGGCCTCTCGGGCGAGGCCGCGCGGAACTTCCGCGACAAGGCCCGGATGAAGTCCCTGCTTCAGAACGCCGGACTCCCGTGCGCCCGGCACCACCTCGCTCGATCGGTCGAAGAGGCCCGCATCTTCGCGGCCGAAATGCGGTTTCCCCTCGTCGGAAAGCCTCCGGCCGGTTCCGGCGCGCGCGGCACGTTCAGGCTCGACGCCGCAACGCAACTGGAGGAGTACCTGGCCACCGCTCCCCCCACGGCAGATCAACCGCTGTTGCTCGAGGAATTCGTGACGGGCACCGAGCACTCCTTCGACTCCGTCTGTCTGAACGGCAAACTCATCTGGCACTCGATTTCGCATTATGCCCCCTCCCCGCTCGAAGTGCTCCGAACACCGTGGATTCAGTGGTGCGTCCTCATTCCACGGGAGACCGACGATCCGGACGACGTTCCGATCTACGAGGCGGCGCGGCAGGCGCTGCCCGCGTTGGGCCTCGTGACCGGCCTCAGTCACATGGAGTGGTTCCGCCGACCCGATGGACGCGTGGCCATCTCGGAAGTCGGCGCCCGGCCACCCGGCGCCCAGTTCACCAAGCTCATTTCCTACGCGCACGACTTCGACCTCTACGCGGCGTGGGCACGACTCATGGTGTTCGACGAGTTTACCCCCAGAGAACGGCCCTACGCGGCCGGCGCGGCGTACCTTCGCGGGCAGGGGCAGGGCCGGGTCACGGCGGTCACCGGTCTCGAGGAGGTGTTCCGGGACCTCGGGGAGATTGTCCAGGAATACCGCATCCCGCGCGCCGGACAGCCGCCCTCGGGATCGTACGAGGGGGAGGGATACGTGATCGTCCGACACCCGGATACCGCAGTCGTCGAACAGGCCTTGCGGCAGGTGATCGAGCGAGCGAGAGTCGTCCTGGGATAACCCGGTCGCCTGACACCAGGCAACCGGGTGCATGACACTAACAAACCGTACACACGCTCTGTCGAGGGGTAACCGCCGATGCACGTTCTCATGTTGTCTCCCGGATTTCCGGGCGAGATGCCCTATTTCACACGGGCACTCGCTCAAGTCGGGGCGCAGGTGATCGGCATCGGGGATCAGCCGGAGGGGGCGTTGCCTTCGGTCGCGCGGGAGAACCTCGCCGCATACGTCCAAGTGCGGTCCTGGCAGGACGAGGGGCAGGTGCTTCAGCAAGTCCAGGACGTCGCCAGACGCGTCGAGATCCACCGCGTCGAGTGCCTGTGGGAGCCGTACATGATTCTCGCAGCCAAGATGCGGGAGATGATCGGTCTCCCCGGTCTCACGGTCAGCAAAACGATTCCGTTTCGCGATAAGGAGATCATGAAACGCGTGTTGGACGACGCCGGCATTCGAACCCCCAAGCACGCCAGCGCAACCACGGTAGCCGGCGTGCGAGAGGCGGCTCAGACCATTGGGTACCCGCTCATCGTCAAGCCCATTGCCGGCGCTGGATCGGCCAACACGTACCGCATCGAATCCGACTCCGATCTGGAAAGCGTGCTCCCCGCGCTCCGCGGCGTACCCGAAGTGAGCGTCGAGGAATTCGTGCAAGGAGAGGATTACACGTTCGACACGATCTGTGCGAACGGGCGTGTAGCCCATCACTCGATCGCGTTTTATCGACCCAGAGCCCTCGTGCAGAAGACGGCGCTTTGGATAAGCCCGCAAACTGTGGTGGTGCGCGACGTCGACGCGCCCCATCTCGAACCCGGTCGCGCAATGGGCCGACAGGTGCTCGAAGCCCTGGGCTTCGAAACTGGGTATACCCACATGGAGTGGTATCGCACGCCGTCCGGTGAAGCGGTGTTCGGCGAGATCGCAGCCCGCCCGCCTGGCGCGCGTTTGGTTGACCTCATCAACTTCGCGTCCGATGTCGACACGTATCGCGGTTGGGCGGAGGTGGTGTGTAACGGGGAGTTCACGCAGAGCGTGGACCGGAAGTTCAACGCCGCCTGGATCTTCAAACGCGCGCAGGGCCACGGTCGCATCCAACGCATCGATGGGCTTGCGCCCTTAGTGCAGGAATACGGCCAGTGGATCTGCGAACTCGACTTACTGCCTGTGGGCGCAGCGCGCCGCGATCCCGGCCAGGTGCTGATGGGCGACGGTATCATCATCGTCAGGCACCCCGACCTGGACACGCTGCTCCACATGGCCGATCGTTTCGCCGCGGAAGTTCGCATGTATGCCGGGTAGCTGTGTTTCGCGCGATTACCCCTCCACCGCCCATCCGTGAGAATTCACCGGGGAGAACGCAGAGATCGCTGAGGCTGTTTTGGGGGGGCATACAACACATGCTCCGCGTACTCTGCGGGCTCTGCGGTTACCCCACCGACTCCGACACGTCTTGTTCTATTACGTGAGCAGCACGGCGTTTCAGCACCACCGCGGCCAAAGGCGGAAAATCGAACTCGATGTAGTAGTTCCGCCCGTGTGTTTCTCCCTCGGTGGTTTCCAGAGTCGCCGAGAGTTCATGCGGGGGGTCAGCGCCGAACGCGGCCGATCCGGTGTTGAGCACCACGTCGTACGCTCCCCCGTGCGGGACGGGCAGACGGTATGCCTTCCAGGTCGAGGGCGTGAAGTTCGCGGCCACGATAACGGGATCGGTCCATTCAGGCGCCCATCGCAGGAAGGCGACGGTGGTACGCGTTGGGTCGTGGCATTCCAGCCATTCGAAGCCGCGCGTCTCGTGATCGAGTCGGTGGAGCGCGGGGTCGCTTGCATACAACCGGTTGAGCCGGGCCACGAGGTCGTGCAGACCCTGATGACCGGGTGACTGGAGCATCCCCCACTCCAACTCCCCCTCGAAGTTCCATTCGGCAGGTTGGCCGAACTCGCTACCCATGAACAACAACTTCTTGCCGGGGTGCAGCCACATGAACGCGAGCAACAGCCGGAGGTTGGCCAACTTTTGGGAGCGAGACCCCGGCATCTTGCCCAGCAGAGATCCCTTCATGTGGACGACCTCGTCGTGCGACAACGGGAGCAGGAAGCGCTCACTCTCGGCATACCAGATAGAGAACGTCAGCTTGTCGTACAGACCTTTTCTGAACAGAGGGTCCGCGCGCATCACCTCGAGCATATCGTGCATCCACCCCATGTTCCACTTGAAATGGAAACCGAGGCCACCGTCGGACGTTGGGAACGAGACCTTCGGCCAGGCCGTCGATTCCTCCGCAATCATCAACACGTCCGGGAATTCTTCGCGCACGGCATTATTCAGTGTCTCGAGGAAGGCGATCGCTTCGAGGTTCTCTCGGCCTCCGTACCGGTTCGGAACCCATTCTCCGGCGCCGCGCGAATAGTCGAGATAGAGCATCGAGGCGACCGCATCGACGCGAAGACCGTCGATGTGAAACTCCTCGAACCAGTACATGGCGCTCGACACCAAAAACGAGGTCACCTGGGGACGCCCGTAGTCGAAGATGAGCGTCCCCCAGTCGGGGTGCGCGCCCCGGCGCGGGTCCGGGTGCTCGTAGAGCGGCACGCCATCGAAACGCGCCAGTCCGTGCGCGTCGCGCGGAAAATGCGCGGGCGTCCAGTCGACCAACACGCCTAAACCGAGCTGGTGCGCACGATCGACAAAATACCGGAAGTCTTCCGGTGTTCCGTGTCGCGACGTCGGCGCGAAGTATCCAACGGTTTGATATCCCCAGCTCAGGTCTAGCGGGTGTTCCGCGATTGGAAGCAACTCCACGTGGGTGAAGCCGAGTTCTCGGACATACGGCAACAGGGCGTCGGCCAGCTCGCGGTACGTGTACCAGCCCGGATTCCCCGCGCGAACGTCGTAGCCGGCGTGCTTTCGCCAAGAACCCGTGTGGACTTCGTAAATGGCGATCGGCGCTTCTAAGGCGTGCCGCCCGCCGCGCGAAGACATCCATTCGTGGTCGCCCCACACGTGACGGTCCGGCGGACTCCAGACGACCGACGCGGTCTGCGGCCGAAGTTCCATGGCCTGACCGAACGGATCGGTCTTCGCGTAGCGACGGGAGGATTCTCGCGGCCGCACGTCGAACTTGTAGTGTGTCTGGTGGCCAGCGCCGGGAACAAAGAGTTCCCACACGCCAGTTGATCCCCGCGGCCGCATCGGATGACAGCGCGCATCCCAACGGTTGAACTCTCCCATCAGGTTGACGTTGTGCGCGTGCGGAGCCCACACGGAGAAGCACGTTCCCCGCACCCCGTGATGCTCCACAACGCGCGCCCCCAGGAGCCGGTGTGCGCGCCGCTCGGTTCGCTCGTTGAACGCCTGAAGAGCCGATTCGTCGAGGACAGGTAAGAACCTGTACGGATCGTCGATGGTAAACACGCGGCCCGTGGCATCGGCAACCTGGAGCGTGTAGGGAAAGACGTCGTCCGCGGCGACCGAGACCTCAAACAGGCCCTCGTCGTGAACGCGTGACATCGGGTGACGGTCACCATCCCGCACCAGCTCGACGGTTTCGGCCCAGGTGAGAAACACACGAACGACGTAACGGCCGGTGCCGGTCTCGTCCGCGTGCACACCCAGAAAGTCGAACGGTATGGGACAGCGTCCCTCGACGAGCAAAGCGACGAAATCCATTTGAACCTTCACGGGGCGTTCTACTCCAGCCCTGGTCGGCCGTGGACAAAAAGCGGGTGGAGGTGACCCCCGATCGTCGGGTCAGCGCCGGTTTCCTTATCCAGGATGGCCACTGTGTGCATGTAGAGTTGATCCGCCTCCTCACGCGTATCCCCGATCGATACGACGCCCAGTTTCCCGAACTCGGAGAGCGCGCCGATCATATAGAACAGCACCCCGGTTTCACTCCCGTGATCGTAACGCACCCCATATTGCGTCAGGATGTCGAACAGGTCTTCGGCAAGGAGACCCCTGTATGCGGGTGACTTCAGGTTGTCGGTGGCCGAATAGAACTTCTGCTTGCCCCGCGACACGTACATGCCGCGTTCCTGATCGAACTCGCCGCGTGTCAGAAATTCGAGAGCCATGAATGGCGGGGTCGTGCCCCCCATACGCAGGTTGATCTCTACCGCGCAGCGTTTCCACCCGCCGTGCTCGCCCCGAAACACGATGAAATCGATGCCAAACCGGCCGATGACGCCGCGGCGGGCAATCACGCGGCCGATCTCCTGCGCATCCTCTTGGATCAAGGGGCGGTATTCCTCGTCGGCCGGAAACCGACAACCGAGATAGACCTGGCCCGTGGGACTGCCAAGGACCTGGTCGTGGGTTGACACGATCTGCACTTCGCCGTCCGGCCGCGTGCGGAGTTGTGCGCTCGGCGACTTGAGGTCGGCGCCGACCACATACTCCTCTACGATCCCCCCCATTTCGGAGAACTTGCGAAAGAACGAAACCCGCGTTTCCTCGGCGTGAGACCAATCCAACCGGTCGAGCGCCGAATGCACCGCCTCCAAGAGAGCCTTCGTGTCCGACGGCAGCGGATCCGGATAGCGGAATACCGCGTTTCCTTCCCCCGAAAAGCCTTCGTTCAGCTTGATGACGGCCCGCTGAAGGCCGGGGTGGTGCTGCCGGAGCGCAATCAGCGCCTTGACCACGTCCGCCTCGGTACGGAGGTCCTCGAATCCGTCCGGCAACGGCACTCCCGCCTCGCGGAAGACCTTGCGGCTCCCCGATTTCGTGCCGAGCCAGAGCAGGTCCGGATCGGCCCCATTGAGGGGGATCCCGAGCTTGACGGCGAGCCGGCGTTCGAGGACCGTCGAGTTGTAACAGGTGATGTACGCCCGCCTGGGGTCGCCGATCCACTCCTGGAGCCGTTCAATCACCTTGGGCCGCTCGAGAATCTTTTCCGTGAGCGGCCGCGGACTCGCGTCCTGCATGCACAGGAGGAGGAGACGCCGCTTGGCGTGACTGGCGGGCACCCCGACGAGGAGTTGCAGGTAGTAGTCGATCGTATCCGGATGAATCGGCTGGCTCGACAGATAGATCACGCGCGCACCCGGACTCTTGAGCCGAATGAGGGTGAACAGCAGACGCTCCTCGTAGTACGCCGCCCCGGGCACCTTGGCCAGTTCTTCCTGATTGACCGAGAGGGACGGTACGATCACCGAGGTGTGGCGCATCGCTGGGTTCAGCCGAAAGTCCCGCCAGAAACCACGGAGTTGTTCCTTGAGCGCCTCGAACTGGGCGATCTCGTGGTCGTGCAGAGACTCAGTCACGGTCTGTCCGTGGTTCATTGCTGTACTCGGTCTACCTGCCTGTTATTGTTCGACGTCGTGGAGAGGCAATTACAGCACCGGCGTGCGCCGAAGCAAGTGCGGCGGCAGAACCGGATCGGTCCCAAACATTGCCGGAACCGGTCTCCGGAGTCTACTGTTTCCCCATGAGCGCTCCCAGCCGCCCCAGAAAAAAAGTGAAGCTGCCGAGTGCGGAGCGGGACTCGCACCCGTGGAAGATGCCGATCGTACACCTCTGCGCCGAGTACTGGCCGTACGCGAGAACTGGCGGCCTGGCGGAGGCCGTGCGCGGGATGGCGACGTATCAAGCCCAGGTCGTCCCGACGGCCATCATCATGCCGTTGTACCGCACCGTCCGAATGCGGTTTCCGGATCTCGAACCCGTCGGCAACCCGTTTCTCGTCCCGGTCGGCCCGCGGAGCGAAGAGGCGCGACTCTATCAGGCCCCCGTCGAACAGGGACGACCGAAGGCCTACTTCATCGAGAGCCCGGATTACTTCGATCGGGACGGCGTCTATGGCGACGAGAACGGGGACTTTCCCGACAACCATCGTCGGTTCGCCTTCTTTTCCCGGGCGGCGCTCGCCGCGCTCCCCCGAGTGTCCAACACGTCACCGAT
Organism: Gemmatimonadales bacterium; assembly: GCA_041604955.1. Taxonomy (GTDB): domain Bacteria; phylum Gemmatimonadota; class Gemmatimonadetes; order Gemmatimonadales; family GWC2-71-9; genus JBFHWR01. Next base: position 8,686 of record JBFIZG010000030.1, read on the forward strand.
TTTGCACGCCCACGACTGGCACACGGCGCTTGCGCCCGTGTACCTCCGCAACACGTTGGCGACCGACAGCTACTACGGACTGGTCGTCTCGGTACTATCGGTACACAACGCGGGGTATCAGGGCCTGTTCAGCCCCGCCATCCTGTCGGATATCGGTCTGCCTGCCGAGCTCTACCACTGGAAACGGCTCGAAAGCTATGGAAAGCTGAATCTCCTGAAGGGCGGACTCGTCTACTCCGATCTGGTCACCACGGTGAGCCCGGGGCACGCCCACGAGCTTCGGACACCGGCGGGTGGGTTCGGGCTCCATGAGGTCTTCCTGACGCTCCAGGATCGATTCCGGGGAATACTGAACGGCATCGATCAACAGGTGTGGGACCCCTCGTCGGATCCTCAGATCGAAGCGACCTATTCGGCCGAGGATCTAACCGGCAAGGCGACGTGCAAGCGCTGGCTTCAGGAGGCGTGTGGTCTGCCGGACCGTCCCCAGGTGCCGATCTTTTGCATGTCCGCCCGGCTCGTCCACCAAAAAGGCATCGACTTGATCCTGGGCGCCGACCTGCTCCAGTGGGAGGACGCGCAGTTCATCTTTCTCGGACAGGGAGAAGAGCGTTACAAGCAGGCGCTGTCCTCACTCGCCGCAGGCGCGCCGGACCGGATTGCCACCCAGTTCGATTTCACCGAGAAGCGCGAGCACCAGCTGCTCGCCGGCGCCGATGCGCTCCTCATGCCTTCCCTGTACGAGCCCTGCGGTCTGACGCAGATGCGCGCGATGCGGTACGGAACCCTGCCGATCGCCCGCCGAGTCGGAGGCCTGGCCGACACGATCGAGGATCAGATCACGGGGTTTCTGTTCGATGAGTATGAACCCGAAGCGCTGGCCCGCGCGGTCCGGCGCGCCATCGACCTGTACAGCGACGAGGAGTCCTGGGACTGGCACGTGCGAGAGGCCATGGCTCGCGACTTCAGCTGGGCACGCTGGGTGGAGGAGTACTTCGCCGCCTACGACCGTGCGGTGGGATATCACGTTTGATCTGACCACCGACACGCCACGGCAGTACCGCCGCGTCGCGACGCCCCCACCTAGACCTTCATTGCGCAACGAACCGGAGACGAACGGGTAGCGGTCGACCGCCAACCAGCGGTTTCCGAGCGCCGCCAGTTTTCTACAGTCGAGGACCTCGTTATCTTCCGATACGCCTGTTCAGGCGGACACGTTCTGAATCGCGGTCAGGTTCAGCCGGCAGTCTGACACCTGAGACATGGACTCACAACCAGACTCTGCGGCCTCCAGAATCTCTCTTGGAGGACTCACGAGCACTTGACACACTTGGAGGACGGATGGGCGGCAAGACCAAACAGGACGCGACAGTACAGATTCGGGATCGGGCATACGCGCTGTGGGAACGGGAAGGCTACCCCGTCGGCCGCGACGTGGAGTTTTGGCTGACCGCCGAAGCGCAGATTACCAAGGAGATCAACGGGTCCAAGCCAGCGACGGCTCGGCGGGCCCCCCGTGCGACGGCGAAAGCCACCACGACAGCTAAGAAGGCGCCGACCAGCCAAGCCAAGACCCGAAAGAGCACGAAGAAGGCAGCGAGAACCAAGCGAAACGGCAAGTAGGGACCTATCGGCCCGGCTTGGGAGGCCTCGCACGCGTCGGAGGGACGAAATCCGATGCGCGTGCGGGGCCTCGACCGCTTGTAGGTTGGGTGATGTAGCGTCCTCGTCGTCAGCCGAGCGGAGCGGGACTGATCTCGGGATAGGCCTCGAGTAGCTGGGGAGTACTAGTCGCGTCCGGTTTCGAGCGCATCACAACGGCTTGCGGAAAGTAGCCGTAGACCAACCTGGTACGACGCATTCATCCATCCGAACCCTTCACGCGTGATGTAGTCGAACTCGGTGCCCACGTTCCCGTACTCCACGAACACATCATGGGTACAGTCGACGACATCGTATTTTTCCGGGATCGTGCCGTTGTAGTCAGCGGCGTTCTTGGTAATCATGCGCAGCCACCGATACGCCAGCCGTTCGGCTACCGACGCAAAGCCATAGTCGACCAGCCCCTGCCAGGCGAGGATCTGGTGTGGCGGCCAGCCAAACGGGTAGTCCCACTGTCGTTGAGGGCGGCTCGCCGAGATCGGTCCACGGGAGCGTTCAGTCGTCGACACCAACCCACCAGCCTCCTCGAAGAGAGGGACGGCACGCTCAACGAGCGCCTCCGCCTGCTCTCGTGTCGCGAGACCCGCCCACAGCGGGTAGAGCGTCGTGACACTCTCGAACCCCGTCTGCTCGTCCTCGACGAAGTCGAAATCGAGGAACATTCCCCGATCTTCGTTCCAACAATGTTGGTTCATGAGGTCGCGACGGCGCGCCGCCCGCTCTTCCCATGCCGCGCTCCGCTGGACCTCGCCGCCGGCAGTTTGGAGCGCGTCGCCAAAGACCTGTCGTACGGCGCGCGCAATGTCGGTCTCGTAGCGGTAGAGTAGTGAATTGAGATCGACCGTGACGAGGTTCGCCGCTCGGCCCTCCAGACGATAGCTGTTGTCGTGGCCCGATTCTCGGAGCGTCCGATCGTGCACGAAATACCGGTCGAGTTCCGGATCGACGATGTCGCGCCGCCACACAGCCTGGCGAAACGCCACCACGTCCATCCCTGCGCGCGCGGCGTACGGCTCGAGATAGCCGTCGAAATGATTGGCCTCGGTCTCGGGCGGCATGCCGATCCCGGCGGCATAGTATCGGCTGAGCCCGGTGTCGGTGAGTTTTGGCGGGCTCGTCCACACGGTCCGGTACTCGTGAATCGCCATACGAATGACGTCCGCAAACCATTCGTCCCGGTCCTTCCCCTCCGGGAGATGCCGATACACCGCCCAACCCATCGCGGTGAGAAACGGTGGTTGCGAACGGGTAAGGTAATAGCTCCGGTTGGCGTTCAGGATCTTGCCGTAATGCTCGATCTCATAGAGAAAGTGCGCCACCATTCCTTGGGCCAGCTCGACACGACCGTCGTTGAGCAGTCCGAGTACGATGAAGTAACTATCCCAACCGTAGAGTTCGTTGAAACGTCCCCCGGGAACCACGAACGGCAACCCGCGCAAGAGTCCATCGTGCTCCACCAACTTCAGACTGAGGAGACCGGGCCGCTCGTTCAGCCCGAGCACGTATTCGGGAGTAATGCGATCTGGCAAGCGTTGGACGTCGAGCTCGAGACTTGGTTGCTCGCGCGCCACGCGCTCGAAGTAGCCGAGGGCTTGTGCATCGCGATGTGGCACGTAAATCCGCGCGCGCCGGTCCAGTTCGGTCCCCTCTCCCTTCCGGTCGACGGCGACGCGGGCCAGTCCGTCGGCGTCAACCGTCCGCGTCAGACCGTCCCAAAACACGTCCTTGATCATGCGGGAGATCCGCCGAACGGGATTTTCGCGGAGCCGGTCCGGGTCGATGTCGAGCGCCTCCAATCCATCCGCTCGGACAAGCGCGAGTTCCTGCAACAGATTCGAGAGGGGATACGTTCCCTCGACGGCGAAGGTCGCACCATCGGCGCCGGTGATGACGAACCGTTTTGCCCCTCGGTCTTTCACCGTGATCTGGTTATCCCCGTCCGTATCTTCCTGTTCCAGCAGCCGGCGGAACGTTTCCTCCACGGGAATTTTCATCGTCAGACTCCGGTGTCATCCACTCGATCGGCGAGACGCTTGTACAGCACGAGCATCCCCGCGAGGAGCGCGATGGGAACGAGCGGAAAGTAGAACGCGTCGTGCGTGTTCAAGATGTCCGTGAGCCGGCCGGTGACCAGCGAACCCGTCGTTCCGCCGAGGGCTGAAAAGATGATAATGAGACCCGTCATGGCGGCCTGCTGCGACTTCGGCATCTTCGTCAGCACGATGGATGAGATCGTCGGGTAGATCGGACCGAGAAAGAATCCCACGACGGAAAAGAGGAACGCGAGCCGCGGTGCATCGAGCCAACGTTCGACCGGGGCGGGGTTGCCGCCCGACGTCAACAGGACGACGGTGAGGGTCACGGCGAACGCAAGCGCGAGATAGGTCAGCTGGAGCACGATCCACGGGACCCGTTTGGACAAGAGGCCGGCCGCAAACCGACTGAGCGCAATGGAACCGAAATAAAAACTCATGAATCCCGACGCCACCGCGGCCGAGAGGCCGAAGATCTGTTCGTGAAACCGCGGCAGCCACGTCCCGAAGCTCTGTTCTATCATCACATAGAGCCATGCGCACACGACGAATGTCCAGACGATCGGCCGCTTCAAGAGCTTCAGCATCTCGACGAACCCCGCCTCAGTGGCGTGCTCCTCGATCTCGTGCTCGTCCAGCCGAGTGAACCACATCAGCACGAGGGCAATGAGGATGAGCGTGGCGAGAACCCAATACGTGTCGGTCCAGCGGCTGAGGTTGATCATGAACGCGAAAACGAGCGGACCGGACATCGCCCCGACCTGAAAGATGCCCTCCAGCACGTTCATCAGGCCCGTGTGTTCGGCAGGTGTCTCGGTGATGAGGCCGATCGTCGAGTACACGGCCGTTTTCATGAACGCGAAACTCACGCCGATCGTGGCGTACAGCACCGGCGTTACCCAAAAGCCGGTCACCGCAGCCACGAGGACGCTCGCGAGCATCACCGCCATCAGTCCGGCGAGCATGGTCCGGCGGTATCCGAACCGCGGCACGTACGAGGCGAGCAGAAACGAGGCGGCAGCGATCGAGAGGTCCTTGAACCCCTCCAGCGTGGCCGCGGTAGCGCCGGCCACGCCATAGTCTTCGATCACCCGCGCAATCACGATGCCCACGGTGTTGAGCAGGATCGCGAACACGAAGAAGTTGAGCGCAAGCGCAACCCGGACGTTCCACGTCGATCTCATGAGAAGTACACCCAGATGAGCCCGACGCCGACGACCACCAAGAGGCTGAGCAGCAGATCGCGTCTCCGCCAGCTCGGATCCGAAACCTCGGCCGCCGCGGGTTCAATGGTCGCGAACGTCAAACCTGCGACCTTGTTGCTGGGCGGCGGGGGCGTCAGCAGACTAACGACGACGAGCACCGCCGTACAGATCAGGAAGAGGAAGATGGCAAAGTGCAAGAAGTTGATGTCGGCAAAGACGAACAAGATCCCGCCTTCCGCCGGCCCGGAGATCTCCGCGACGAGCCGACCCATTCCCACCAAGAACCCGGTGATCAGCGCCGCAATGGCGCCGGTCGCGTTGACGCGCCGCCACAGCACGCCGATCAGGAACACTGCGGCGATCGGGGGCGAGATGTACGCCTGAACGCTCTGGAGATACTGATACAGCTGTCCGGAGATGAGTTTCATGAACGGAATCCAGAGCAAACCGAAGCCCACGAGCAAGGCGGTCGTCACTTGCCCCACCAGCACGAGCTGTCGCTCGGACGCCACCGGATGAAGCTTCTTGTAGACGTCCAGGGTAACCAGAGTGGATGTGGAGTTGAACACCGATGAGAGCGAGCTCATGAGTGCCGCGAGCAGCCCGGCCACAACGAGACCCCGCACGCCGATGGGGAGCAGGACCGCGATGAGTGACGGGAGCGCTTGGTCCGGGGTGTCGAGTGTGAGTCTTCCCTGTTGGGACAGCGCGTAGGCGATCACACCCGGGATCACAAAAATGAACAGCGGCAGCAACTTCAAAAGTCCCGCAAAGACGGTTCCGCGACGCGCATGGTCGGCATTGTGCGCCGCAAGCACGCGTTGCACGATGAATTGATCGGTACACCAGTACCACACACCCAGAATGGGAGCGCCGAACAATATCCCGGTCCATGGAAAATCCGGATCCGACATCGGTTTCCACAAACTCAGGAATCCGGGCCCCGCTGCGCTCTCCAGCGCGCTCCACCCACCCAACGCATTGAGACCCAAGAGCGTCACTGCCACGGCGCCGCCAATCAGAACGAACATCTGCAGCAAGTCGGTGTACAGCACCGCGCGCAGGCCACCGAAGATCGTGTACACGCCGGTGATGACCACGACGACCAATGCACCGGTCCAAAAATCGATCCCCATGATCGCCTCGAACACGATCCCCCCGGCCGCAATCGTTACGGAGATCTTGGTGAGTACGTAGCCAATGATGGAGATGATCGCGAGGTACCAACGAGCGCCCTCTGAATACCGTCGCTCGAGAAACTCCGGCATCGTAAAGACGCCGCTCGACAAATAGAACGGAACAAAGACCCACCCGAGAATCAACAGAATCAACGACGCCAGCACCTCGAACTGGCCCACCGCCACACCGCTCGCGGCCCCGGTTCCTGCAAGCCCAACCAGGTGCTCGGACCCGATATTCGAGGCGAAGAGCGACCCCCCGACCAAGAACCACCCCGCATCACGCCCGGCGAGAAAGTAGTCCTTAGGCGTCCCATGCTTGGACCGCTCGCGCATCGTCGCCCAAATCGCAACGCCAAAGACCAGCAGGAAGTACCCAACGATCACTACCCAGTCCAAACTCGCCAACAATCCCATGCGTGCCTCTCTGGCTCAGTGTGAGAAATGCGTTCGGTACGAGCGTCCCTCGCTGCGTAGATCAGCGTCGCGGACGAAGCACCCGGAGCGAATCGTCGTTTCGGGCGACGAGGATGACCCGTTCGCCGTTCCCGCGCCTCAACCACTTCATGTCGCGTACTTCCCCTTCCACCACCAACCCGCTCGTTTCCATGTCTATCGTCTCGTAGCCACCTGCTCCGTCACCGCGCAACACCAAACCGTAGCTCGCGTCATAGCGGCCTCGCGCCGGTGGTACCGCGTAGAAGTTGCCTGCAAGCAGGAGATCCACACGTCCGTCGCCGTCGAAGTCGTGCGGCAGCGCGGCAGCGATCGGTGCGAACTGCGCCTCAACGGGAAGCGGCCTGAAGTCGAATGTGCTGTCCTCATTGTTCAACGCCACGCCGCTCGCAAACACGAATGCGTCTCGAACGATTGCCTGCTCGAGGTCGGACGCTTCAAAGATGTCCTCCACGCGGCTTGCACCGAAAGTAGCATAGGTGGGGAATTTGTCGGCGAGCTGCGGTACCTGCCGAATCAACTCGTCCCGCGTCGCGAGCGGGTATTGTTCGCCGTGTTTGGGGACTGCCAGAATCGGGTCTGGCACGCCGTCTCCTGAGAAATCGTGGAGATAGAGCCGCACAGGCTCGGCGCGTGACGCGCGAAGGTCGGAGTTCAACCCCAGGTTGCCCAACACCAGATCCGTCCGACCGTCTCCCGTGAGGTCCATCGCCGAGACGGTGTTCCACCACCCGTTTGTCTCGGAGAGTCCGGCCTCGGCGGTCCGGTCGACCAGCTGCCCGTCCTCTTGTCGAAACACCCGCACCGGCATCCACTCGCCGACAACGATTAGGTCGAGCTGCCCATCGCTGTCGTAATCGACCCAGACCGCTGACGAGACCATCCCCGCATCCGTCAAGTCGCTTCCCCGTTCTGAGGTCACGTCCTCAAACCGTCCAGTCCCATCGTTTTCGAGCAGGTAACTGCGTGGCGTGAGACCGTAGGAGCGCGACACCACTCCACCTCCCACAAACAGGTCGAGGTGCCCGTCTCCGTTGTAATCGCCGGGGGTGACCGACGATCCATTCTCGAAGAATGCCGGGAGTGCCCCGGCATCCCGGTCGAACACGCCCTGCCCGCGGTTCACGTAGAGCCGGTCGCGCAATGCAGCCTGCTCACCCCAGAACTCATTTCCTCCGCTCACCACGTAGAGATCGCTGTCGCCGTCACCGTCGGCGTCGAAGAACACCGCATCAACGTCCTCGTGCAAGCTGTCAGCCTGGAACGCCGGTACCAACGCCGAACGGAACGACCCATCACGTCGCTGAAACAGAATCCGCCCGGCTTGCCACTTGGCGCCCCCCAGGTAAAAATCGTCCAGACCGTCGCCGTTCGCATCGCCGACGGCAAGCGCGGGACCTGCTCTGGACAGCTGGTGGGGAATCAGCGGTTCGCGATTGTAGTCGAAGAACGTGTTCTCCCGGTGCTCGAGGGCGACTCCCATCTCGGCCGTGACGTCCGTGAACAGCGCCGGCCGTTCGGAAATTGGCTCGTACGAATATCGACCACCCGCCTGCTCTTGAGCCAGCTTGATCGTCTGGTCCGCGACCACGTCGGTCAGCACCTGCCACCGATGGTCCGGCCAGATCACCGTCAGCGTGTCGACGCGGTCTGACGGACCCAATCCAAAGTGCAAGCGGAAGTCCACCGACGACTGAAATCCACGCGTCG
>JBFIZG010000031.1:0-16862 GCA_041604955.1 Gemmatimonadales bacterium
CAATTCCGCCAGTTCGAAATCCGAACCGATGGTCGTCGCCGCCGCCAGCACGCGATCGAGCACATCGATATCCGGAGCTCCTTGCGTGAGCACTACGCCCAGCACACGACGCAGCTCGAAGTCCGACCCGATCGTGCGGGCGGCCTCGAAGTAGTTCGGCGTCATCGACCGTTCGATCGGATGTTTGGTGGCGATCTCGATGAGCAGTTCCGCCAACTCGAAGTCGGACGAAATATCCGACGCCAGTTTGAGCATGGCGCCCGCGGCCTCGCTCGAAAGCGTGGGTCGGGCCAGCACGGCGTCGAGCGCCCGGCGTTGCTCGTGATCGGATCCGATCGTTCCCGCGGCCTCCACGTATGCCAGCACGACGGAATCATCCATGAGATCCGACTCAGCGATGGCCCTGAGCAACGTCGTCAACTCGAAATCGGACCCGATTTCGGCACCGGCCTGCCGCACCACGCGCCGAACATCCGCCGGACTCAAGTCGCCCTCGGTCACCAACACCTCGTAATACCGGCGCGCCACGTAATCGCTCGATATCAGAGCGATTTCCGTCAACAGCCCATCCACTCCTCGTTCGGCGAGAATCCGCGCCGCCCGCTGCTCGGCATCGATCCCGGTCACGCGATAGACGAACGGAAGAATGGCGGTCAACCACGCACGCGAGTCAGCGCCGTACGGCCGTTCGTCACCATCCACAAGCCAGCGCCGGGTCACACTGCCGTCCCGACCAGCGCGTATCTCGAGCTTCCGACCAAGTTGCCCGGAGCGTTCTTCGATCTCGAAGTACCCGCCGGGCGAGAGGATCATCACGTCCGTCTCCACCTCGTTGAGCTGGAAGTCACCTCGCGAATCGATGTCGAGCCGACAGTCACCCCGTTTGATCCGGACGCGCATCTTGTCATCGTCGATGTTTGACGACGTCGAGGTGTTTGACACTTGGGCGCTCCAATCACAGAGCGTCTCGGTGTCCAACTTGGTCGCCACCTGCAGCGCCAGGGCGCCAAGGTCCAAGCGACCGGACGTCATGCGCTCGGGCCGTTGCGCTTCGGGTCGCAGACCCGGGTCCGCGGGCACGGGGGAAGCGGTCGCGGCCGGTCGCTCCTGTGCCACGGCTTCGACGCCGCGCGCCGCACCGGCCACCGCAACCACGATCGCCCCGACGGCCACGAACCCGAGGAGCGCCGTCCCGGGCGTTACAGACGCCCGGCGGCGCGTTTCATCCAACACGGCCAACAGCCGGTCGCTCAAGTGCGAACGGCGCGCCATCGCCACACCAGCCACCGCCGTCAATGCGCCAGAACGCATCAGGCGCGCGACATCCAGCAGATGTTGCGCGTAGTCGGACGCGCGAGAACCGGCATTCAAGACTCGATCGTCACACGCCAACTCGCGCTCCATGCGAAGCCGATACGCCGCAAACCAAATCAAGGGATTCGGCCAGTGAACCGCGCAGACCGCACGGGCCAAGAGCTGTGTCAAGAAATCCCACCGCTTGACATGCGCCAGCTCGTGAAGCAGGACGGCACGCAGACGCTCGTCGGTCCAATCGCCGGCATCCGCCGGAAGCAGCACCTTCGGCTTGATTCCCCAGGTCATGGGCATGGCATGCTCCGACGAGACCAGCACCGTGACCGGTCGGCCCAGTTGGAGCTCGTGTACGAGATCGTCAACCAGCCTCGCCAGGGGTCCTTCCACGGGTTCAGCGGAATGCGAAAGACGCCAGACGTTCACGAGCCCGGCGGCGGTCGTGACCAGCACGGCCACGAACCCGGTCAGCCAAGTGAGCAGCATCCAGGCCCCGGCATCCAAGTGAAAGCGCAGCGCTTCCGCCCCACTGACGGAGCCGCTCTCTTGCATCGGAACCGCAGCGGCCGCGGAGGACAAAGTCACCCCATGCGTTCCATTCGGCTTCCCATGATTCGAAACGGTCGGCGCCATTCCTTTCTTCCCGATCGGAGACACCTCGGCGGCCGTTTGCGAGCGGACCGGGGCCGGGCCCGCGTCGAGCATGGGCTGAGCCACTGCGCGGTCGAGGCCGGGAACGCTCCATTCTGGGACCACCGCCGATAAGACGGGCAGTAACAGGAGCCCGGCAAGCGACAGTCCCCACACCATATGTCTCGCCGCGGCAGATGCGCGGGACATCGCGGCCGTGATAGCAAACGCGAGTGTCAGGATCAGCGCGCCCTTCACCACCGAATCGACCAACAATGGCAACGCATCGTCCGCCAGCCGGGTCAGGTAGTCACCAAAAACGGGCAACGTTTCCATAGCTAGCGGCCCTCCTTTCTCGCTTGCTCCACCAAATCTGCCAACCGGTCGAGATCGTCGTCTGAAAGTTTCGACGCGGAGAGGTCGAGCAAGGCAGCCACCGCCTGCTCGGTCGAACCGTCGAAAAACGTGCCCAGCAGTTGTCGGAGCGCCGACTGCCGAGCCTTTTCCCGAGGCACCGTGGGCCGGTAGAGATAGCGCGGTCCATCCTGATCGTGCACCAAGTGACCCTTCTCCTCGAGGAGCCGGAGCATCGCCCGTACCGCCGAATAGCTTGGCGGGTCGGCCATCTGCTTGACGACGTCATGAACGGTGACCGGGCCCCTGGCGTACACGATGTCCATGATTTGTCGCTCGCGGCGACTCAAGTGCACATGCGTTTGCTTCGCCATCTTTCGCTCCCTACGGAAAGTGCAGCCTCCCGTGCCACCGTTCGTGCTAAGAATCTAGCAGTGTGCTAAAAATTTAGCAACTCCCGCTCGGCCCTTGCGTCCCGTTCCGGCCTTGGGTATTGAACCGGGCCCAGTCCGATACCTTACTACGCGGAAGCGATGCTCACCGGAACACCTTTTCATTCGCGAACCAGTGCCCTGTGCCAAGCCCAAAATTGGCGGCGGTGGGCCGGGCACATCGTGGCCAGTTCGTACGAACTCACCCATGACTGGGAATACTTTGCCATCCGAAGCCGTGCCGCGTTGATTGACGTGTCGCCGCTGTTCAAGTACCTCGTGCGCGGCCCCGACGCCCAGCGGTTTCTCAACCGGGTCGTCACGCGAGACGTTGCGAAGTGCGCCGAGCATCAAGTCCTGTACACGCCGTGGTGTAATGACGACGGCAAGGTGATTGATGACGGTACCCTGTCCCATCTGGGACCGGATACGTATCGCCTGACCGCGGCAGAACCGAATCTCCGGTGGCTCCTCGACAACGCCCCGGGCTTCGACGTCGCGATTGACGACGTCACCGACACGACGGCGGCGTTGGCGGTGCAGGGGCCGCGCTCCCGTGACGTACTCGCGCGCGTCACCGGCACGAGCCTCGATCAACTGAAGTTCTATTATCTCACCTCGGCAGAAATCGACGGACATCCGGTCACCATCTCCCGAACCGGGTACACGGGTGACCTCGGCTATGAGATTTGGATCGACTCCGAGCACGCGGGGGCACTGTGGGACGCGCTCGTTCGGGCGGGAAGCGACTACGGCCTGACACCGGCTGGGATGCTCGCGCTCGACATGGCGCGGATCGAGGCCGGCCTGCTCTTGATCGACGTCGATTACATCTCGGCCCAAAAGGCGCTGATCGATCTGCAGTTTTCCTCCCCGTTCGAACTCGGTCTGGGATGGGCCGTCAGAATTGACAAAGGGGATTTTGTTGGACGCCGGGCGCTCGAACGGGAGAAACAGACCGGATCGGCCTGGCAATTCCGAGGTCTGGAGATCCAGTGGGACTCGCTGGAGCAGGCGTACGGAGAAGTAGGCCTGCCGCCGCAGCTTCCCGCGACGGCGTGGAGAACGAGCGCCCCGATCTACCGAGGTGACGCCCAGGTCGGCTATGCAACCAGTGGTTGCTGGTCACCGATTCTCAAGAAGTACATCGCGCTGGCGCACCTGCAATCCAAGCATGCAGCGATTGGGACGCGAGTGACGATGGAGGTCACGGTCGAGCACCAGCGACGACATGCCGAAGCGATGGTGGTCCAGCCACGCTTCTTCAACCCAGAACGCAAGCGGTCGTGTCCATGACCCGAGCGGCCAAGTACGACGCCATCGTTGTCGGTGGCGGTCACAACGGGCTGGTGAACGCGGCATACTTAGCGCAGGCCGGGAAACGGGTGCTGGTGCTCGAGCGCCGCCACCTCGTCGGCGGGGCCGCCGTCACCGAAGAACTCTATCCGGGGTTCAAGTACTCGGTGTGCTCGTACGTGGTCAGCCTGCTGCGGCCGGAGATCGTGCGCGATCTGGAGTTGGCGCGGCACGGGCTCGAGATTCTTCCGCTCGAGAGTACGTTCACACCGGGCCCAAACGGCGATCACCTCGTGCGATGGGCCGATCACGACTTGACGCGGAAAGAGCTCTACCGCCATTCCCCGCGTGACGCCGAGGCCTACGACGAATTCGCCACGCTCATGTACCACCTCGCCTTCGCCGTCAAGCCACTGCTATCGACCATACCGCCGGACCCGACGTCGCTTCGGCCGCGTGAACTGCGTGATCTCTTCAAGCTGGGCCGGCATTTCCAGGACATCGGCGCCGCCAAGTTTCACGCCTTGTTCAAGCTCATGACCATGAGTTCGGCGGATTATCTCGACGAGTGGTTCGAGACGGAGTTGCTCAAGGCGACGATGTCCGCGAGCGGCATCATCGGGACGTTTCTGGGGCCCCGTTCACCGGGAACCGCATACGTGCTGCTGCATCACTACATGGGTGAGATCGACGGCGCGTTTCGCGCGTGGGGCTTCGCCAAGGGCGGCACCGGCGGCGTGAGCGAGGCGATCGCAAGTGCTGCGCGCGAACTGGGCGCCGAGATTCGCACAAACGCAGCCGTGTCGCAGGTCATTGTGTCTGGGGGGCGAGCAACGGGTGTGGTGCTCGAAAACGGTGACGAGTTTGCCGCGGACATCGTCGTGTCGGCGCTCGACCCGAAACGGACGTTCTTGAAGCTGCTCGAGCGCGAGACGCTCCCGGCCGACTTCGTGCGCGACATCGAGCGGTTCACGATTCGTGGATCCTCCGGCAAGGTGAACCTCGCGCTCGGAGAGCTTCCGAACTTCACCTGCCTTCCGGGCGCCGGCCCGCACCTTCGAGGCGCGATGTCGATCAGTCCCAGCGTCGATTATCTGGAACGCGCCTACGACGACGCCAAGTTCGGCGACTACTCCCGGCGACCATACCTCGACATGGTCATTCCATCGCTCATCGACCCCGACATGGCCCCCCCAGGCAAGCATGTCATGTCGATCTTCGTGCAGTACGCGCCATTCCAACTCAATGGCGGCTGGACGGACGCGAAACGGGAAGCGTTTGGCGACACCGTCATCGACACGCTCGCGGAGTTTGCACCGAACATTCGAGACGCCATTCTGCACCGTCAGGTCGTGACTCCCTTGGACCTCGAGCAAGAGTTCGGACTGACCGAGGGAAACATCTTCCACGGAGAGCTGACGCTGCATCAGCTCTTCTTTTTGCGACCCGCGTTGCCGTGGGGTGGGTATCGCACCCCAATCAAACGGTTTTATCAGTGTGGCTCGGGGACGCACCCGGGAGGGGGGATTACGGGCGCGCCCGGTCGGCTGGCTGCGCTGCGGATTCTCCGGGAGTGGGGCCGGTGACACGTGTCTATGACGCCGTCGTCATCGGTGCCGGTCACAACGGCTTGGTAACCGCCGCGTATCTCGCGCGGGGGGGACTCAGCACACTGGTGCTGGAGCGGCGCGAAATCGTCGGCGGCGCGGCAGTCACCGAACCGGTTTTCCCGGGGTTCAAGGTCGATGTCGGTGCGCACGCGTTCTCGGCGATCCATCCGGCCATATTGTCCGAATTGAAGCTTCGAGACCACGGACTCGACATCATCCGGCCGGACCCCACGGTGTTTGCACCCCTGCCGGACGGCCGGCATTTGTCCCTGCGGCGCGACCCACGTCAAACGGCGGAGGCGCTAAGATCCTTTTCTCGGCGCGACGCAGATAACTGGCCTGTGTTCTGTCAGCAAATGGCGACGGTTGCCGGGTTCTTGGAGCGGATCTATCAGACGACGCCGCTACGAGTGCCCCACTTCGACCGCGATGACCTCTGGAAGCTCGTTCGCTTGGGCGGCGGGTTGCGGCGGATGGGGAAGAAAGCCATGGCCGAGGTGTTGCGGACGCTTCCCATGTCCGTCGCCGAACTGCTGAACGAATGGTTCGAAACCGACGTGCTCAAGGGCACGCTGGGGGCTGCCGGGACGATCGGCGCGTTTCAAGGACCGATGGCTGCGGGAACGGCGTTCGCCATGCTCCATCACCAGGTTGGAAGTGCACCGGGGGCGCTTCGCGCGGCCCAGTTCGCGCGCGGGGGAATGGGAACCCTGACCGGCGCTCTCCGAGACGCCGCTCGCGCGAACGGCGCCGAGATCACGACAGGAGCAGCGGTTGCGAGCGTCGCCATCGCGGACGGGACCGCACAGGGTGTCGTGCTCGACAACGGTGACGAGATTCGGGCGCGACGCATCGTGTCGAACCTGGACCCGCGGCGGACGTTCTTCGATCTCGTTGGGCCGACCAACCTCGAACCCGAATTCGTGCGGGCGATTCGCTCCATCAAGTTCCGCGGCGCCACCGCAAAGGTACACCTGGCCCTCGACACGCTGCCAACATTCAGCGCACTCCCGGACACCGGACGCCACCTGGAAGGCCTGATATCGATCGGGCCGAGTCTCGAGTATCTCGAGCGCGCGTTTGGCGCTGCGAAGTACGGTGACATGTCCGAACGGCCGTTTCTCGAAGCGACCATCCCGACGCTCACGGAGCCGGCGATGGCGCCTCCGGGTCGGCACATCATGTCGATTCTCGTTCAATACGCTCCGTACCGACTCAACGGAGAAGGATGGGGCGACAGACAGCGAGAGCGTTTGGCAGACGTGGTGATCGACACCCTGGCCGAGTACGCACCGGGCATCCGTGACGTCATTCTCCACCGGCACGTGCTCTCACCGGTTGATTTGGAGAGCACCTTTGGCTTGACTGAGGGTAGCATCTATCACGGAGAGCTGACGCTCGACCAGGTCTACTTCATGCGACCAACACCGAGCTGTGCGCAGTACCGCACCCCGATCGCAAACCTGTACCTCTGCGGAGCGGGCACTCACCCGGGAGGAGGGGTAAGCGGCATGCCGGGGTACAACGCCGCACGGGAGATCCTGAAGGGTGACACGACGTGACGGCAGAACGTGTTCGTGGACGCACTCAGTGCGACACGATCGAGAACATTCCCCAACGGAGATCCATATGCGGCCTTTGATATTCCGAATGTTCGCTCTCGTCGCACTCTCGGGCGCCGGCGTCCTCGACGCACAATCACCCGCGTCCACCCAGCGACGTCCGATTCCGTATCCGGTCGTCCCTCCAGCCGGGTTCCTCGACGCCGTGCGCGAGGGAACGCGCACGCTCACCGGAGAGCCGGGCCCGAACTACTGGCAACAATGGACCGACTACCAATTGCGTGCGCGTCTGCTCCCCGACGAAAAACGCGTCGTGGGAAGCGCGCGCATTCTCTATCACAACCGCTCGCCCGATCAACTCCAGTTTCTCGCACTCCAACTTGCCCAGAACGTGCATACGGAAGGGGCGGTTCGACACGAACCGATGGAAGTCACCAAGGGAATCGAATTGGACGAGGTCACGGTGGGCGGGCGGCCGGCTCCCGAGATGGCTCGGCCCGGGCCAGGACCCGGTTACATGGTGTTCGGGACGACGCTCGGCGTGTTTCTCGACGCACCGCTGGCGCCGCGGGATTCGGTCAGCATCGCGATCCGCTGGGCGTTCGACGTACCGCAAGCGGGTGCCTCCGGCCGCATGGGTTGGAGCGAAGACAATCTGTTCCACATCGCCTATTGGTACCCCCACATGGCCGTGTATGACGATATCGTGAGTTTCGCACCCATCGCCGGATTGACGCAATGGCAGATTGACCAGTTTACTGGTGGGTCCGAATTCTACGCCGGCTTCGGAAGCTACGATCTCACGATCGAGGCGCCGCCGGGGTGGGTTGTGATGGCAACCGGCGCCCTCGAGAATCCCGACGCGGTGTTGTCAGATCCGGTACTGGAGCGATACCGACACGCGCATCAGAGCGACACGGTGGTTCACGTCATGACTGCCGCGGATTTTGGTCCCGGCAAGGCAACGAAGCCCGCGCCGGGCGGCTATCTATCCTGGCGGTTCACGAGCGATAGCGTGCGGGACGTCGCCTTTAGTGCGGTTCGTGCGTCCAACTGGGATGCAGCCCGAACATCGGTGGGCGACCGCAACGCCGACGGCGCCACTGACTATGCATTGATCAACGCCTTCTGGCGAGCGTCATCGCCCCACTGGAGCAGCGTGTGGCGTTACGCGCAGCACAGTATCACCTTGCTCTCCGAGTACACCGGGTTCCCGTACCCATGGCCTCACATGACGGTCGTCGAAGGCTCCGGCATCATCGGCGGCGGCATGGAGTTTCCCATGGTGACGTTGATCGGCGGATACGCCGGCGCCGGACAAGCTGCACTCCACGGCGTCACCGCGCATGAATTGGCCCACATGTGGGTCCCCATGATCGTGAGCAACGACGAACGCAGGTACGCATGGATGGACGAGGGCACGACGTCGTTCAGCACGACCCAGGCGCAGAATGCGTTTTACGAGCGCGAGAACCACGAAGCCGAAGACATGGAGTCGTATCTCCAGATCGCCAGGGTCGGCCTAGAAGGCGAAATCATGCGGCGGAGCGATTTTCACTACGACGGCGCCGCGTACGGAACCGCTTCGTATCCCAAGCCGGCGGTCTTACTCGGTGCGTTGAGAGAAATGCTGGGCCGCGAGACGTTCCAAGAGGCATTCCAGACGTTTATCCGGAACTGGGCGTACAAACACCCACAGCCGTGGGACCTGTTCAACACCTTCAATACCGTGAGCGGTCAGAACCTCGACTGGTTCTGGCGGACCTGGTACTACGAGACCTGGACGCTCGATCACGCGGTCGGATCGGTCACGGTCACCGGCGGAACGACCACGATCGCAATTGAAGACCGCGGCTGGGCGCCAATGCCAGCCCGTGTATCGATAACGCTGGAAGACGGCCAGGTGCTTGTGCGGGAGGTCCCAGTGGAGACGTGGCTTGGCGGCGCGACAACCGCGACGATCGACGTCGACGGCAACACACCGGTCACCCGTGTCGAGATCGATGCGAGCGCCGCGTTCCCGGATATCGACCGCGAGAACAACGTCTGGGAACGAGGGCAGTAGAGGCGGTGCGGCGGCTGCGCCGCCGAACGTTCAACATCGAACATCGAACATCGAACATCGAACATTCAACAGACGGACAGACGGGCGGACGGACAGACGGACGGACGGACGGCGGACAGGCGGTCGAGCGGTACGACGTCGCACTACGGTCGATCATTCTGCGATCTGCAATCTGCAATCTGCACTGGCGCTTCGGAGAAGCGCCTGACGGACGACGGTAAGCGCAACGAAGCCAAAGCAGACGGAGGGTTCATGAGACAAGCGTCGTTAGTCGCGGTGACGGTAGCCGTACTCACCTCGGGGGTGTGGGTGCCCCGCGTCGCCGGCCAGGGTCCGCCCGGAACCGACATCTACCTCGTTCGCGTCGACGTGTCCGGCGAAGATCTGCGCTTTAGCGCACCGCTCAACGTGACGGACCGGGACGGATACGATAACCAACCCTCCTTCACCCCGGATGGACGATTCCTGCTGTACACGTCGAATCGTGGAGGCCAAACCGATATCTACCGATACGACATCGCCAACCGGACGACGACACAAGTCACGCACACGGCCCCGGAGAGCGAGTACTCCCCCACCGTCACGGCACATGGCAATACGTTTTCAGTCGTGCGCGTGGAGCGGGATTCAACCCAACGGCTCTGGGAGTTCGGGCTCGATGGAGACAATCCGCAACTGGTGTTGGCGGATGTCTCCCCAGTGGGCTACCACGCTTGGGGAAACGCCATGACCGTTGCCCTCTTCGTGCTCGGTCAGCCGTCGACGCTTCGAATCGCAGACCGCACGACGGGACAGAGCGAGATCGTGGCGTACAACATCGGCCGGTCTCTCCATAAGATCCCCGATCGAAACAGCATCAGCTTCGCGCATCGGGTGTCGGACGACAAGATGATCGTCAAAGAACTGGAGATCGAGACGCGGGTCGTACGCCCGCTCGCCCCGCTGCTTGCGGGCAACGAGTTCTATGCCTGGACGCCCGATGGCGCGATGATCATGGGCCAAGGCACAAAACTCTTTCGCCTCGACCCCACCCGAGATACGGAGTGGCACGAAACCGCTGACTTGTCCGGGCGTGGTGTCGACGGCATCAGTCGAATCGCCGTGAGTCCCGACGGTGACTGGATCGCCGTGGTGGGGAACCGGCCGGGCTCGTGACGGTTCGGTTTCAACCGCCCGTCGCTCGCTGAGCGGGGATCATCCTCGCTCGGTCTCGCGCTCAACACAACAGGTACACCTTGTCCGACGAGCCATACGCACGTTTCGCATCAGTCTACGACACACCTGACCACGGACTCCACAGCACGACCTTTCTCCGGAAGGCGTGGCCCCTGCTTCGACGTTTCCCAAAGACTACACCTGTGCTGGATTTGGGCTGCGGAACCGGCACCCTCACGGTGGCGCTGGCAAAAAAAGGACGGCGAACCATCGGCATCGACCGCTCTTCGAAGATGCTCGCTATCGCTCGCCGGCGATGCCGGCCGTACACCGCGTTGGTGACGCTTCGGCGCGCAGATCTCACGAGTTTCCGCATCGGCGAGAAGGCGTCGGCTGCCATCGCCTGTGCGGACGTCGTCAACCATTTCCCGTCAGTCCGCGAGATCGCGGCACTGTTTCGACAGACATATCTGTCACTTCACGATGGCGGCGTGTTCGTGTTCGACACGATCCGCCGCACGTGCTTCGAGCGGTTTTGGGCCGATCGTACGTATTACATGGAGGGCCCGGGGGGAGACCTGGTGATGGAATGTGATTGGGATCCCGGTCGATCCGTTGGAACCGCCCGCATGATCGCATACGAGAAGCGCAAGACCGGGTCGTTTCGAAAGTCCGAGACGGTCCTGACAGAGTATCTCCACTCGGATCGGGACATCAGGAAGGCGCTCGGGGCGGCTGGGTTCACGAGCATCCGTCGGGAGCCGTGGGACCCCTGGCCCAGTGCTGCGGAAGAAGCGTCAGTCCTCGATCGAAATTACTGGATCGCCCTCAAACGGTGACGCGAGGCGGAGCCGGCCTCGAGCGCGTTATCCACTGCGACGGCCGGCCACCCGCCGAAGTCCGCAACACGTCCTCCTGAACCATCGCCCGTTCTTCGTCGCGCTCGAAGACCGATGCATCCGTCAGGCTTCGCATAAGATAACTGGCGGTCTCACAAGCGGTTAGAGTGAATGGCGACCCCCCCACTCATTCCCCTGCGCCGGTCGGGGAGACGAAATTTCCATGCCGGAACTCTGACGCCGATCTCGCTTATTAGTGAGTGTGACTGGCGTCGCCCTACG
Source organism: Gemmatimonadales bacterium (assembly GCA_041604955.1). Taxonomy (GTDB): domain Bacteria; phylum Gemmatimonadota; class Gemmatimonadetes; order Gemmatimonadales; family GWC2-71-9; genus JBFHWR01. Next base: position 11,536 of record JBFIZG010000031.1, read on the forward strand.
CCTGGCGATCTGCCCGACTAGTTTTACACCTCATGTCCAACCGCGGCCGTCTCCGTTCGCTCTTGCCATCGTGGCTGCGAGTGCTGCTCGCAACAGCACTCGTGCTGGCCGTTTTCATGGTGGCGAACGCCGCCTACCTCCTACTCAACCGTCTCACGGATGCGCTGGACTGGACGTTCTTTGCGGTTGGCGAAACGTCGCTCCCCAAGCTGTTTCAGGCGATGGTGCTGACACACACCGGTGTCGGGCTGGTGCTTGTGGTGTTGATGATTGCCTTTGCGGTGACGCATTTGCCAAAGGTCTGGGCTCGCCGCCACACGGCAAGCATCGTGACGGGGGCGCTGTACGTAACGGTGGGGCTCGCGCTCACGCTCACCGGACTCTTTGTGCTGACGGCCGCGGCCAGTCGGGATAACCGTTGGGCCTGGTGGACACACGTCATCTCCGCGGCCCTCGTGGTCGGCGGGTACGTGGCGCATCGGATCGTGAGCTATGTGCGCCCGCGTCGCCGACAGTTCGGCCGGTTCGCGGCGTCGGTTGGGGCGTGCTTGCTCGTCCTCGTCGTGGCACACGCGTTTACGAAACGCGATGTCGACCTCACACCCGAGGCCCAAGCCGCTTTCGATCTCGGGCTCAATACGGGACCGGGGTCCGGCGCGAGGGAGATCTCACGGTTTACGGCAGACCGGTTTGTTCCGGCCGCGTTCGTGCCGCCGGAGAGCCCCTTCTTCCCGTCCCCGGCGACAACCACCTCTGGAACGTTCTTGCCGTCTCGGATCCTGACGCGCGGGGAGCAGGAACTTCGTGACATCATTCGGAACGAGGCATCGACCAAGGGATTCGTCACCGAGACGCTGATCGGCGCGACGACGTGTGAACGATGCCATCAGGACATCGTGGCACAATGGGCCGTCTCCGCCCACCGGTTCGCCTCGTTCAACAATCCCTTCTATGAAGCAACTGTTAACGACATGCGGCGACATGCGAGCCAGCCGAACTCGTGGATCGACCAACATGCGGCCACGTTCGCCGTACCGGAGGATGGAGTCGGTCGCGTCAAGAGCAAGTGGTGCAGCGGCTGCCACGACCCGGCACTCATGCTCGCCGGAGCCATGGACGGCGAGGTCGACCGCACGAGCGCCGAGGCCCAGGCCGGTCTGACTTGTCTCGCCTGTCACGCGATCGATCGAATTCACAATCGTACGGGGAACGGCAACTACAACATCGCGGACGAACAGGAAGACCCCTACCTGTACGCCACCGCGTCCAGTGGGAGCATTCGAGCGTTTCTGCACGATGCATCGGTCAAAGCAAAACCCACCGTGCACAAACGGCAGATGTTGAACCCGACGTTCCGGGAGAGCGAATTCTGCGCCACTTGCCACAAGGTCAGCCTGACGGAACCCGTCAACAACTACCGCTGGTTGCGAGGACAGAACGAGTTCGATAACTGGGACGACAGCGGCGTATCCCTGAACGCGGCGCGAACGTTCTATCTGCCCCCAACGAAGCGGCGGTGTCAGGACTGTCACATGCCGTTGGAACCGGCCGATCTGGGGGACGTGTCCGCCAAGGACGGTCAGGTCCGATCGCACCGCTTCCTCGCCGTGAACACCGCGCTGCCTTTTGTCCGCGGTGACGAGGAGACCGTGTCGCGCACCGAGGCATTCCTTCGGGATGGGAAACTCAGGCTCGACATCTTCGCGTTGAATCGACCGCAGTCGCGCACCCCGGTCATGGCGATCGACCGGACGGAGTCCACGGTCGCGCCCGGCGATCGTATCACCCTCGACGTCGTGGTGCGAAACGAGGGTGTCGGTCACACGTTCCCGGGCGGAACCAACGATTCCAACGAAGGGTGGCTCGAGTTGACGGTGTTCGACGACGCGGGGAACGTCATCGCACAGAGCGGCGCGATCGATTCCGCTGGGCACCTCGATCCGATGGCGCACGTCTATAAAGCCGTGATCCTGGACCGCAACGGGAATCAGATCCAGCGTCGAAACGCGCAAGACATTCACGTCACCGTCTTCGCCAACGTGATCAATCCCGGAACGGCGGATCTCGCTCATTACACCTTTGTCGTGCCCCGCACGGCGAGACCGACGACTCTGCGCGTCCGGGCCCGCCTGCTATGGCGCAAGTTCGATAGACCCTACACCGAGTTCGCCTACCGCACCAATCCCGAGGGTTTCATGGCATTTGATGGGGTGCCCGACCTTCCGATCTCGGAGATTGCGGCGCACGAGGTGACCATCAAGGTGGACCGCGCTGCGTCGATCGCCGACAAGCGGGCCGCCGATCCCGATCAATGGGTTCGGTACAACGACTACGGGATCGGTCTCCTGCTGGAGGGGAACACGCGGATGGCGCGGGTAGCGTTCGGCCGAGTGGCAGAACTCCAGCCCGAGAAGATCGACGGCCCACTCAATCTCGCACGTGTCGCCTTGCGAGATGGAAACCTCGGGTTGGCATACGACCATCTGTCCCGCACCGAGGAGATCGGTCCCGGAGACGCACGCAGCGCTTGGGTCTGGGGCCAAGTGTTACAGGAGGATGGGCAGTACGAGGCAGCGATTGCGGCGTACCAGCGCGTGTTGGACGAGTTTCCCCGCGACCGTGCGACTTGGCGGAGCCTCGGCAGAACCTATTACCTTGATCAGCAGTTTGAGCGCGCCATCGAGGCCCTGGACGAGGTACTCGACATCGACCCCGAAGACCGGGTGGCCCATTACCATCAGATGCTCGCCTACCGCGCCCTCGGCAAAACGGCGGAAGCGGCGGTGGCGGAAGCGGCGTATGAGTACTACCGAATCGATGAATCCGCACAGGCGATCACCAGAGATTTCAGACAACGGAACCCCGGGGCCAATTTGATGGCGCAACCGATTCGCACGCACGAACTGACGATCGCATCAAATGCATTGGCCACTCGAAGGTAACGTGCTGTCTTCGCGAATCGGAATGATGTACCTGCTCTCGAGCGTCGCACTACTCGGCTCGTGCGCCGGGGCCGACGACACCGCGGAGCCGGGAACGCCGAGCTATGCCGACGCCGACTATGCAAAGCGTCCGATGGAACCAAGTGTGACACTCGTGGATTTTACCGACGTCACCGAGGCGGCTGGTATCGACTTCGTGCACGAGAACGGCGCATTCGGTCAGAAGTGGATGCCGGAGACCATGGGAAGCGGCGGCGCCTTTCTCGATTTCGATGGCGACGGCTGGCCCGACATTCTCCTCGTGAACGGGACGCGTTGGGCGGGACATCGGGACGGAAAAGGGCCCGGCACGCCTCGCCTCTACCGAAACCTGGCGAACGGACGGTTCGCCGACGTCACCCGTGAGGCTGGGCTCGACATTGAACTGTACGGGATGGGAGTCTCCGCCGCGGATTTCGACGCCGATAACGACCTCGACATCTACCTGACGGCCGTGGGAGACAACGTGCTGCTTCGGAACGATGCGGGCAGATTCACCGACGTCACGCAATCGATGGGCGTGACCGGCAACGGCGAGCGACCCGGCGCCCCTTCAGCATGGTCGACGGCCTCGGCCTGGCTCGACGCCGACCGCGACGGGTGGCTCGACCTCTTCGTCTGTAACTACGTGCAGTGGACTCCCGAGACCGATCTCTTCACGACGTTGGATGGCGTCAACAAGTCCTACGCAACGCCCCAGCACTATCAGGGGGAGTCCTGCCGACTTTACCAAAACGTCAATGGCAAGCGCTTCCTCGACATTACTGAGCGCGCCGGCGTACTGAACCACGACGGCAAGGCACTTGGCGTGGCCATGGCCGACTTCAATCGCGACGGCTGGCTGGACCTCGTGGTCGCGAACGACACCTATCAGAATTTCCTTTACCTCAACAACGGCGATGGGACCTTCGCCGATGTCGCCCTCCAAGCCGGTGTGGCCTTCGACGAGAGCGGTCGCGCGCGCGCAGGCATGGGAGTGGATGTCGCAGACGTGGCTGGCGACGGCCGTCTCTCCATCGCCATCGGCAACTTTTCGCGCGAACCACTTTCGCTCTACACGCAGATTGCCGATGAACTGTTTCAAGATCGCGCGGGGGCGGCACGTTTGACGCGAACCTCGACCCTGCCGCTGTCGTTTGGAGTCGTGTTCTTCGATGCCAATTTGGACGGCCATGCGGATATCGTTGTTGGAAACGGGCATATCGAGCCCGAAATCAACGCCGTCCAACAGGACATCACGTTTGCCCAGCCCCCGCAGCTCTTTCTGAACAATGGCGCCGGTCGGTTCGTGGACGGGAGCAGCCAGGCGGGAGACCCGTTTATTGAACCGATCGTCGCGCGGGGGATTGCGACGAGCGATGTCGATCGCGACGGCGATCTCGACGTCCTCATCACCGTGAATGCGGGGGCGCCCAAGCTCCTGCGAAACAACCTCCCCACGGGGGACGGCGGGGTGAACTGGCTCCGAGTCGAGCTGAGGGGTGACCCGCCAAACCGTCGCGCTGTGGGTGCCCATGTCAGCCTGTACGCGGGATCGCGGCGTCAGATCCAGATGGTGCGAACCGGATCCTCGTATCTTTCCCAGTCCGATACGGATTTTCTCATCTTCGGACTAGGCGGCGCCACCCGAGTAGACAGCATTCACGTTCGGTGGCCAACCAGCGGCCGCATCGAACACTTTGACGGAGCGGAAGCCAACCGGGTGCTGTCGCTCCGTGAGGGAGGCGGCACTTCGCCGTAACGCACCGATGCCAACGTCAGGGACGACACGCGAATGAAGCACAAGAGGATGGTCTTAGGCTCCAGCGCTGCGATGGTCGTGGTTGCGCTGATGGGATGCGCCGAATCCGCTGAGGAGCGGCGTCAACGTACCACGGACATCGTCACGGCCCGGACCGTCGGGCTCGCGTACCTCGAAGAAAACAAACTGGCGGAAGCCGAGGCCGAGTTCTTGAAGCTCATCGAACTCGCACCCGACGAGGCGTTGGGTTACGCGGACCTCGGTCTGGTCTATCTCCGGCTCAGCCGGTACGACGAGGCCGAGGAGCGCGTCACACAGGCAATCGATCGCGCCCCTGACAATCCCGATATCCGGCTGATCTTGGCCAAGGTTTTCGAACTGACCGACCGCGAGCCACTGGCCGTTGCCGAGCTGCGCAGGTCGCTCGACATCGCGCCCGACCATGTAAAGACGCGGTATGCGCTTGCGGAGATGTTGGTTGGATCTGAAGACCCGGCGAGTCTCCCCGAGGCATCGGATCATCTGGCTGCGGTGGTTCGCGCCATTCCGGCGAACACGGCGGCTCGATTGGAGCTCATCGAATCGCTGATCAAGGGTGGACGGTC
>JBFIZG010000032.1:0-16851 GCA_041604955.1 Gemmatimonadales bacterium
CCGAATTCCCGGAGGATGAATTATTTTTACTGGTTGGAGCTGATGCGGCAGCGCGGCTCTCGACTTGGCGCGAGGGTGATGTCGTCCGGCAGCTTGCTTCGGTCACCGTTCTGAGCCGGCCAGGAGCGGGTCCTGCGTCGGATTCCGAGACCGGCCATAACCTCGAGGTTCCGGCGATCGGAGTGTCCGCCACGGCAATCCGCGAGGCGGTTGCGCGAGGCGATTCGATCCGGTATCTGGTGCCGGCGGGTGTCGCCGCATACATCGCAGCTCATGAGCTGTATCGCACAGAGGGTTCATGCTGAAGAAGCTGGTGACCAGGGTGATCGGGACGCGCTTTGAGCGGGAGCTCAAGCGAATCCAGCCGATCATCGATCAGATTCTAGAACACGAGAAGCGTCTCGCCACGTTGACGGACGACGAGATCAAGGCGCAGACACCCAAGCTTCGGAACGCCTTGCACGGGCGGGTGGGTGATATCGAGCGCGATCTCGAAGAGAAACGGGAGGCGAAACGCTCCTGCGCCGATCCGGTCGAGCGAGATGGCATTGCCAGCGAGGTGCACGATCTGGAGGAGCAGCTTCGGACCGAATCGGCAAAGGTCCTCGACGACCTGCTTCCGGAAGCCTTCGCCACGGTCAGGGAAGCTTGTCGTCGTCTCGTCGGAAGCTCGGTGGTCGTCACCGGACATGAGATCGTGTGGGACATGGTGCCGTACGACGTGCAACTCATCGGTGGGCTCGTGCTCCACCAGGGGAAGATCGCGGAGATGGCGACCGGTGAGGGCAAGACGCTGGTGGCGACACTGCCGCTCTATCTGAACTCGCTCACCGGGCGGGGCGTCCACCTGATCACCGTCAACGACTATCTCGCCCGTCGCGACTCTGAGTGGATGGGCGCGCTGTTCGACTTCCTGGGCGTCTCCGTCGGCTGTCTCGACAAAACGGTGCCGTCATCTCCCGAACGTCGCGCCGCGTACAACTGCGACGTGACGTACGGAACCAACAACGAGTTCGGCTTCGACTATTTGCGGGACAACATGGTGTTTTCGCTGGACCAGCGGGTACAGCGCGAACATGTCTACGCGATCATCGATGAAGTGGACAGCGTCCTGATCGATGAGGCACGCACGCCGCTGATCATCTCCGGCCCGGTGGGGAACGAGGGCGACGCCGAATACGCGAAACACAACGCCCAAGTCGTTCGTCTGGTGCGCCGACAGGGTGAAGTCGTCGGCTCGCTCGTGGCCGAAGTGGAACCGCTGCTCAAGAACGGCGACAACCAGTACGAAGCGGCGGTCAAGTTGTTCAAGGCGCAGCTCGGGATGCCGAAACACAAGCGACTGATGAAGTACATGCAGGAAGGCGGTGTGAAGCAACTCGTTCAGCGCGTCGAGCTCGATCGGATCGCCGACCGGAAACTCCCCGTCAGTCAGCAGAAGTTCCGCGATATCGAAGAGGATCTCTATTTCGTGATGGACGAGAAGGGGCGGTCCGTCCATCTCACCGATCGGGGCGTCGAGGCGATGAGCCCGGAAGACCCGACCCTGTTTGTCGTGCCGGATATCTCCGAAGAAATGGGACGGATCGAGCACGACGAGACGCTGTCGGCGGAGGAGAAGCTGGAGCGGCGCCGCGCGTTGGAGGCGGAGTACGCCGCCAAGAGCGAGAAGCAGCACATCATTCACAAGCTGCTGCAAGCGCACGCGCTCCACGAAAAGGACGTCGACTACGTGGTGCAGGACGGGCAAGTCTATATCGTCGATGAGTTCACCGGCCGCATCATGGCCGGCCGGCGTTGGTCCGATGGATTGCACCAGGCCATCGAAGCGAAAGAGAGCGTGACGGTTCGGGGCGAGACGCAGACGCTCGCGACGGTGACGATTCAGAACTACTTCCGGATGTACGAAAAGGTGTCCGGCATGACGGGCACCGCCGAAACCGAAGAAAACGAGTTCTTTCAGATCTACGGGTTGGAAGTCATGGTCATACCGACCAACCGGCCGGTGCGGCGTGTGGATGCTGACGACCACCTGTACAAGACCCGCCGCGAGAAATACAAGGTCATTGTCGAAGAAGTCGAACGCCAGCACGAGCGGGGGCTGCCGGTGCTGGTGGGGACGCCGAACGTCGACGTCTCCGAGACGATTTCCCGCATGTTCAAGCGTCGGGGGTTGAAGCATGAGGTGCTGAACGCCAAACAGCACCAACGTGAGGCGGAAATCGTTCGGCAAGCGGGCCGCGCGGGCGCCATCACGATCGCGACCAACATGGCCGGTCGGGGAACGGACATCAAGCTCGGACCAAACGTCAAGCGGTGCCAGGTGTGCGGTATCAGGTCGAAGATGGCGCCGTTCGGTCAGACGGTCGAAGAAGCCGACCTTTCGCAGGACGAGATCAAGCAACTCGGATGCCACGAGGACCCGCCGTGCGGACTCGTGATCGTGGGGACCGAACGGCACGAATCCCGCCGCATCGACCGACAGCTTCGCGGCCGGTCCGGACGGCAGGGGGATCCCGGCCAGAGCGTGTTCTTCCTCTCCCTGGAAGACGACTTGATGCGTCTGTTCATGTCCGAGCGCGTCGCCAAGATCATGGACAAGACGGGCGTGCAAGAAGGCGAGGTCATCACGCACCCGTGGGTGACTCGCGCGATCGAGAACGCGCAAAAGCGTGTCGAACTCCAGAACTTCCAAGCGCGAAAGCGCCTGCTGGATTACGACGACGTGATGAACCAGCAGCGCGAGGTCGTGTATTCCCTCCGGCTCTTCGGGTTGGAAGGTGGGGAGGAGCTCAAGGCCGAAGCCGTCCGAATGATCGGCGTGACGCTCGATCGGTTTGTCGAGGAGGTGGCGAGTGAGAATCCCGAGGACTGGGATCGCGACCTCATTCACGCCGACCTGTTGCGGCGATTTCTGGTTTCCGTTCCCGCGGTGCAGGATCCGGAACAGGTGCCCGACGAAGACGCCCTCAGGACGCTGCTGAACAGTGCGGGGACCGAGGCGTTCAAAGCCAAGCTCGCCTCCTGGGATCAACTCGGAGAGCGCTACGGCGAGTCGCATCTGGCGGAGCGGGTCCTCGCGCTCCTGGTGCTCAGGGTGCTGGACGAAAAGTGGAAGGATCACCTATTCGAGCTGGACCACTTGCGAAGCGGAATCTATTACCGGTCGCTCGGCCAAAAAGACCCGCTCGTGGAGTACAAGAAAGAGGCGTTCGAGATGTTCGTGGACCTCATGCACGACATCCGCGCCACGTTCACGGAGACGTTTTTCAAGCACCAGCTCCAGATTTCCGCGGGGCCGCCGCCGGGCCGCGCCCGTCCCGCCGATCAGTCGCAGGTGGCCGAATCCAAGTCCGCCGCCGACCTCTTGGTGCCCGGGGCCATCCGATCGGGACCGCCTCCGGAAGCCCTACAGGCGTCGCACGGCGAGCCGTCCGGCGGAGCCATGGGCGGCAGCGCGGCGGGCGGCACCCGCGCCGTCGAGCAGCGAACCGCTCCCAAGGTGGGACGGAACCAGCCGTGTCCCTGCGGGAGCGGCAAGAAATACAAGAAGTGCCACGGGCAAAACGCCTAGCGTCAACCAGCTCCTTCCATTTTCGGGTCCCATCTGCGGCCGTTCGCTACGTGATCGGCGGGCCTGCGCCCCATCTTGGGGCCATGCGCCAGCGCCGCCTGTCGGAGACACGCGCCGCCGAACGGCCGCGCGAACGGCTGTTCTCGCTCGGTCCGTCCTCGTTGACCGTCGTCGAACTCCTGGCCATTCTGGTAGGGAGTGGGACGCCGCGCTACGACGCGCTGGTCGTGGCCCACGGGTTGTTGAGCGTCGGCGATGGCTCGCTGCGTGGTCTGGTGCGTCGTCCGGTGGGCGAGTTGGCGGGTGTCGATGGGGTGGGACGGGCCAAGGCGGCGCGCGTGGTGGCGGCGTTGGAACTCGCGCGCCGGCTGGATGCTGAGGGCCGGGAGGCCCCCTTTGAGATTCGTGGCCCGGCGGACGTGCACCGGTGGAGCGGATCGCGGATGCGCGATCTCGCGGTCGAGGAGTTCCGGTTGCTTACGCTCGACACCCAGAACCGCATCACCCGGGATATCCTGATCACCCGGGGGATCCTCGACAGCGCACTCGTGCATCCCAGGGAGGTGTTTCGCGCAGCAATTGCCGAGGCGGCGGCGGGCGTGATCGTGGTCCACAATCACCCGAGCGGCAGCCCGGTTCCATCCGGCGACGATCGAAGTGTGACCCGGCAACTGGTCGAAGCCGGCCGCCTACTCGATATTCCGGTATACGATCACGTGGTGGTGGGCGGGGAAGAGTACTTCAGCTTTGCGGAGGCGGGACTGCTGTGACCGGGGTCTTGGCAGAGGTCGACCAGGCATTCGCCAGCGCGCTCGAAGCGCGAAAAGACCGTCTCGATATCCCGATGATCGAGCGCGCGTTCGAGTTCAGCCGTGCGGCCCATCGCGGGCAGAAACGGCTGTCAGGCGACGACTACATCTCGCATGCCGTCGAAGTCGCCAAGATTCTCGTCGACCGGCAGCTCGACTCGGTCACCATCGCGGCCGCACTCCTGCATGATGTGGTGGAAGACGCCGATGTGGGGATCGACGAGATCCGCGATGCGTTCGGGGACGAGATCGCGGGCATGGTCGACGGCCTGACCAAAATCTCCACCCTGACGTTCCGGTCCGCCGCCGAGGAGCAGGTCGAGAACTACCGAAAGCTTCTGTTGTCGATTGCCCAAGACGCCCGGGTCATTATCGTCAAGTTGGCGGATCGGCTGCACAACATGCGGACGCTCGAGCATCTGCCCGAGGAGCGCCGCCGTCGGAACGCGCTCGAAACGCGAGAGATCTATGCGCCGCTGGCGCACCGGTTTGGAATGGCGGGGATGAAAGCGGAACTGGAAGATCTCGCGCACAAATTTCTCGAACCCGACGCATACGAGAGCCTGGCGGCAAAAGTCGAGGCCAACCAGGTCGAGCGAGAGGCTGCGATCGCGCGGTTGCAGGTGCCGCTCGCGCAGGCGTTGCAGGCCGCCGGGATCGAGCGATTCGAAATCACCGGTCGGTCGAAGAACCTCTGGTCGATCAGCCGGAAGATGCGGCAACGCAACCGGCCGTTCGAAGAGATCTACGATCTGATGGCCGTACGGGTCTTGGTTGAGACGGTGCGCGATTGCTACCACGTGCTCGGTATCATCCATCACACGTGGACGCCGATTCACGAACGGATCAAGGACTACATCGCCTCCCCCAAGTCTAACGCGTATCAGTCGCTGCATACGACGATCTTCGGTCCCGGCAGCCAGCTGTACGAAATCCAGATCCGCACTCGCGAGATGCACCGGACCGCCGAATACGGCATCGCCGCCCACTGGGTGTATAAGGAGGGCCGGGTACGCGACGAACTCGACAAACGATTCGAGTGGTTCCGGCAGCTCCTCGAGTTGCAACAGGACACCCACACGCCAGAAGAATTTCTCGAGTTCTTGAAGATCGATCTGTACCAACACGAGATCTTTGTTTTCACTCCCAAGGGAGACGTCAAGCGGTTGCCAAAAGGAGCGACGCCCATCGACTTCGCGTTTGCCGTGCACACCGAGGTCGGCACCCACTGCCAGGGTGCCAAGGTGAACGGCCGTATCGCCCCGCTCCACCGTCCGTTGAAGAACGGCGACACGGTCGACGTCATGACCAGCCCCAACGCCCGCCCCAGCAAGGACTGGCTGAACCACATTCGCACGGCGCGGGCACGGCACAAGATCCGGCAGTGGATCAAGCAGGGAGAGGCCAAGCGCTGCATCTCCCTCGGGCAGGAGATCATCGACCGCGAGGTGCGGCGTCGTCGTCTGACGGCGCCCACGAAACAGCAACTGGCCGCCGCCGCCGAACGGCTGTCGGTCGGCAGCGTAGAGTCACTGTATATGGTGCTGGGGCGGGGAGACGTCCCAACCGGACAGGTCCTGCGGGCGCTCTATCCCGACCGCCCCGAAGAGGAGGTCGAAGCACCGCGCCCGACCATGTTCGGCCGTGTGCTCGACCGAATCCGGTTGGGACGCGGTGTCCGGATCCACGGCGTCGACGGTCTCATGGTTCGGTACGCACAATGCTGTCAGCCGGTACCCGGTGATCCGGTCGTTGGATATGTCACGAAGGGGCGGGGGATATCGATTCACCGATCCACCTGTCCCAACCTGCTCACCATGCCGTCAGATGCCGATCGCCGTGTGGAGATCGATTGGCAGGGGTTGGAGGGCGAAGTCTTTGTCGTCTGCTTGGGGGTGAGCGGCGAGGATCGGCGCGGACTCTACGCCGATTTGATGGAGGCGATCTCGCAGACGGGAACGAACATCCGCAGCGCCGATCTGCAAAGCAAAGACGGTGGGATGTTCGGGTCGGTGTACGTCGAAGTCGAAAATGACACGCACTTGGCAAAAGTCATCCGGGCGATGCGGCGCATCAAAGGCGTCGGCTCGGTCGACCGGCGCGAGTCGGTCGTGCGTTCCGCAAAGCAGGAATCGGCCTGATTCCGCACCGCTGGCGCGGCCTGCCACCCTTCGCATGAATTCGCCATGACTGGGTTCCAACTCGAGATGCCGTTTACGCTGGCCGGCGACCAGCCAAAGGCGATCGCTGAGCTTTCGCGGGGATTCGAGCGAGGCGACGAGTATCAGACGCTGCTCGGCGTGACCGGGTCCGGAAAGACCGTAACCATGGCGAACGTGATCGGTCGCTTTGGGAGGCCGACGCTCGTGTTGTCCCACAACAAGACGCTCGCCGCGCAGCTCTATGGCGAGCTCAAATCGTTCTTTCCGAAGAACGCGGTGGAATACTTCGTCTCGTACTACGACTACTATCAGCCCGAGGCGTACGTCCCATCGACCGATACGTACATCGAGAAGGACGCGTCCATCAACGATGACATCGACATGTTGCGGCTCCGGGCCACTTCCAGTCTGATGGAGCGGGAAGACGTGATCATCGTGGCGACCGTGAGCGCGATCTACGGGTTGGGCGATCCGGCGAGCTACCGGGAGCTGATGGTGACGATCGACGCAGGCGAAGACCGCCCGCGTGACGCCGTGCTCACCGAACTGGTCGGAATTCAGTATCACCGCAACGACGTGGCCTTCGAGCGGGGAACGTTCAGAGTCCGGGGGGACACGGTGGAGATCTATCCGGCGTACGAGGAGCAAGCCGTGCGGATCGAGTTTTGGGGTGACACCGTGGAGCGTATCTCGAAAATCGACCCATTGACCGGTGACACGATTGCCCAGCTCGGACGCAGCGCGATCTATCCGGCCACGCACTTCGTGACGAGTCGGCCGACCGTGGAGCGGGCGGTGCAGGCCATTCGCGCGGAACTCCGCGATCGGCTGAGCGAGCTCAAGAGCGCGGGGAAGCTACTCGAAGCGCAGCGCCTGGAATCACGCACGATGTTCGACATCGACATGCTACTGGAGATCGGGACGTGCGCCGGCGTCGAAAACTACAGTCGCCACCTGTCCAACCGCCGGGAGGGCGAGCGACCGGCTTGTCTGTTGGACTACTTTCCCGACGATTACCTCACGATCATCGACGAATCTCACGTGACCTTGCCGCAGATCGGTGGGATGTACCATGGCGACCGCTCGCGCAAGCTCACGCTCGTCGAATACGGGTTTCGGTTGCCGTCGGCGCTCGACAACCGGCCCCTGAGCGCTGAAGAGTTCAGGCAGCTCACGCCGCGCATATTGTTCGTGTCGGCCACGCCCGGTGATCCGGAGCTGGAGCTGACCGGCGGCGCGATCGTCGAGCAGATCATTCGGCCGACCGGTTTGGTCGATCCTCCGGTCGAGGTGAGACCGGTCAAAGGACAGGTCGACGACCTATTGGACGAGATTCGCCGATGCGAAAAACGAAACGAGCGTGTCCTCGTCACGACGCTCACGAAGCGGATGGCGGAAGATCTCACCGACTATCTGCAGCAAGCGGGGGTGCGTGTCCGTTACATGCACTCTGACATCGCTACCATCGAGCGCATGGAAATTTTGCGAGGGCTTCGTCTCGGGGAGTTTGACGTTCTCGTTGGAATCAATCTGCTGCGAGAGGGCCTGGATCTTCCGGAGGTCGCGCTCGTGGCCGTGCTCGACGCCGACCAGGAGGGGTTCCTTCGCTCCGATCGTTCGCTCATTCAAACGGTGGGGCGCGCGGCGCGAAACTCGCACAGCAAGGCGGTGCTGTATGCGGACCGGATGACCGGGTCCATGCAGCGCGCCATCGCCGAAATGGACCGACGCCGCGCCATCCAGCAGGCGTACAATACGGCGCACGGCGTCGAACCCACTTCGATTCAAAAGTCGGTCGAACAGGTGCGGCTGGTGACCCGCGTGGCGGATGCGAGGGTGGTTCGGCCGCCGGCGGAGACGCAACCGGCCTATCAGAACATGGATCCCGCCAAGCTGATTGACATGTTGGAACAACAGATGCGAGAGGCCGCCGCGGAGCTGGACTTCGAGCTGGCGGCCGAGCTCCGCGATCAGATCCTCGCGCTCAAGGCCGAAGGGGACCCGGTCCGTCGGAAACCGCGGGGGTTTCCCCGCCCTCGATCGAAGGCCCGCCGTGCCTGAAGCCCGGACGTCGCCACGACAACTCTCGCTCGCGGAACTCGAGGCCGAGGCCCGCCGGCTGTGGGAGACGCTGCCACCGGGGTCGGTGGTGTGGCTCTCGGGTGAACTGGGTTCCGGGAAGACGACGTTTACCAACGCGTTGGGGAGCGCGGCCCACGCGGCTCCCGTCCGAAGCCCGACGTTTGCTCTGGTGCACGAGTACGGCTCGCCGGCTGGTGTCTTGATCCACGTGGACTGCTACCGCCTGCGATCGCCGGACGAAGCGCTCGACTTGGATTTCCCGGAGCTTGCTCGGCGAGCACGGCTCCTCGTCATCGAGTGGCCGGAGCGAGCACGGGGGGTCGCGCCGGACCCGGATGCGCATCTCGTGTTCGGGCACGTGGACGACCCGGAGCGACGGTCGGTGGAACGGCTCCGGTGAAGCTCTACCTCGCGCTCGATACGGCCACCGACGTCGCCGGTGTCGCGGTCGGAACCGCGTCGAACACCGCTGCCGAAATCGTGATTGCCGATCGTCGTCACGGCACGGCGCTCGCCCCGGCGATTCAAAACGCGCTCGAGCTGGCCGGTGTCACGATGGACGATCTGAGCGGCGTCGTGCTCGCAGACGGCCCTGGAAGCTTCACTGGTCTCCGCATTGGCGTCGCAACGGCGAAAGGGCTCATCCAGTCCCACGACCACCTCACCCTCGCGGTCGTGCCGTCCCTGCTCGGGCTCGCGTGGTCGGCGCACGGGTTCGGATGGCGGACCGTTGCGGCGGCGTACGATGCGCTGCGGGGAGATCTGTTTGCGGCCGTGTATCGGTTCGCGGGTGGGGTGGAAACGGTCGTCGCTCCTATGTTGACGACGCCGGAGGATCTCGAACGCGTCGGTGTTCGGCCGGACGTGGTGCTCGGCGAGGGTGCGCTGAAACATGCCGACTGGGCGACGAACTGGAGCGGGAGACCCCCGGCTGGGCCGCCGCTGGTGACGCCCCGCGCCGCGTCGCTCCTCCAGTTATGCGCGCTCGACGGCGCCGTGAGAGAAATCGGTGACATCACCGGGTTCGAGCCTAACTACGGCCGCCTGGCGGAGGCTCAAGTTCGATGGGAAGACACGCATGGCCGACCCCTTCCGGATTCGGAAAGCCGTACCCGGTGACCTGTCCGCTGTGGTGGCGATCGAGCGACGCTGTTTCAACGATCCGTGGAGTGCAGCGTCCTTTCGATCGATCATGCGGGGAACGGGTCTCGTCGCGACTTGGGACGAGCGCGTCGTGGGCTATCTCTTTGCCAGACGTATCGATCGCGAGGCGGAGATCGTCAACTTCGCAGTCGATCCTGACCGCCGACGTACCGGAATCGGACGCGCCCTGATCGATGAGGTCATCTCCCGGCTCGAGGCGAGCGGGGTGCAGTCGATCTTTCTGGAGGTCCGGGCGTCCAACAGCGGGGCCCGGCATCTCTATGCCGAACGGGGCTTCGCAGAGGTCGGGAAGCGCGAAAGATACTATCGTCGGCCGGTCGAAGATGCGGTCGTCATGGCGCGAAACACCGGCCGTTTCGGGGGCTTGCGTAAATAGGGTCCAAATCGCGTATCTTCGGTTGACAAAAGGACTTAAAGCACCTATAGTTTGTGCCCGTCCGGGCCCCACCCCGAACATACTCCGGAGGTAATCGTGACTCGCAGTTTGAACAAAGTGTTGCTGATCGGGAACCTGGGCGCCGACCCCGAGGTGCGTAGCACCGCGAGTGGGACGCGGGTGGCCACGCTCTCGGTCGCGACGGGACGCCAGTGGACTAATCAGTCGGGTGAGCGCCAAGAAAAGACCGAATGGCACAGAATTGTGCTCTGGAACAACAATAAGAACTCCGGCCTAGCCGATCTTGCGGAGAAGTATCTCAAGAAAGGCGATCGCGTGTACGTGGAGGGTCGCATCGAGTATCGGACCTGGGAAGACCGCGAGGGCAAAACGCGGTACACCACGGAGATCACCGCACGCGAACTCATCATGCTGTCCGCCCGAGCGGGTGCGGGTGGTGGCGATGCTGGGACGCCCGTCGGGGCGCAAGCCAATGCGGCGGGCGCGTCGAAGTCCTATGAAGACTTCCCGGAGGCCCTGGATGAGCAGGACGACGATCTTCCGTTTTAGCAGCATCACCGTCGCGGCGTTGTTGCCGCTCGGGGGGGTCGCTCACGCGCAAGACAGCGTGGCGGTGGCACAGAACCGAGTGCACGTCGTGCAGCGCGGCGAGACCCTCTGGGACCTCGCTCAGCGGTATTACAACGATCCCTTCCTCTGGCCAGAGCTGTATCGGCTCAACACGGTCGTCGTCGAAGATCCACACTGGATCTTCCCGGGTGAGGAACTGCAACTCGCGAGCGCCGACGCGCTGACCCGCGGTGGTCCCGCCCGCGTCGGCCCCGGCGAGACGCCGGCTCGGCGGGCGATGCCGCCCGCGGCTCCCGCCCCGCCGTCCAGTGACATGGCGCCCACGGTGTTCAGTCGTAGGCGAGGCGAAGGCGGCCTCGCCTTGAGCCGCGCCCGGTCGGCGGTGTATCGGTTCCGTGCGCTTCGGCCCGGCCAATACTTCTCGGCTGGGTTTCTGACGGAGGGTGAGGACCTTCCGTGGGCGCGCGTGTTGGGCGCGGTCGGCAAGCCGACGCTCAAAAACCTGACCGCGTCGTCCGGTGCGAGGATCCACGACGAGATCGAGCTGGAAATCCCGGCCGGAGCCACGTACGCCGAGGGCGATTCACTCCTCGTGGCGCGTCTCGCGCAGGAGTTGCCAGGCTGGGGATTCGTGGTGTCTCCCACAGGGCTCGCACGGGTGTCCACCGTGGGCAACGGTCGCGTGCGAGCGAAAATCATTTCCCAGTTCGACCGCGTTTCCGACGGGCAAGTGGCTTTGCCGGCGGACCGGTTTGTCGAACCGGGGGACGTGGTGCCGGTGCCGGTCGACAACGGGATTACCGGTGAAATCGTCGTCACCCGCACGGAGTCGCCCGTTGGGCAACAACTCGGCGTCGTTTTTGTCGATCTCGGGCGGAGTCACGGCGTCGCGCTGGGCGATGTCTTCGAGATTCTCCGCGCTCCGGATTCCGATAGAGCCTACCCCAATCAGGAGTCGGAGGCGGTGGGCATCATTCAAATTGTTCACGTGCGCGAGCGTTCTGCGACCGGAATCGTGACGAGCGTATTCGACTTGGGGATCGCGCCGGGCGCCCCGGTCCGGCTTGCGCGAAAGATGCCTTCGTAGCCCCGCCAGGGTGTCGCCGACCCAGCGCGACCCCTTTCGACTCTCTTCCAATGACGGGACGGCCGCCACCCCGGCCGTCCTTTTTTTTTGCCCCGTGACAATGCGTCCGCGGCAAAGGTGGAGAGGTCGGCCCCCGCGGGGCCGGGCTGGACGTTGCTCGGTTCCGACGCTGGAAGCGTCGGCTCGGCGCGTTCTCGGCGACTCGCCTCGACAGGCGCCGGTTTCCCCAAGCCCAACAGGGGTCTGTTCCCCGGAGGTTGCCAGGGTTTGCCCCGCGCCTATTTTGCGAGCCGCCTTCGGGTCTGGACTGGTTCCCGATAGATTGTACACCGTCCCGAACTCAGGGGGGCATCTTATGGAGACAATTGAATGAGCAAGAGCGTCTTGGTGACCGGTGGGGCCGGGTTCATCGGCTCGCACGTGGCGGAGCACTATTTGGCCGAAGGATATCGCGTGACCGTCCTCGACGATCTGTCCGGGGGGGTTCGCGAGAACGTCCCGCCAGAAGCCGAGTTCGTCCACGCGGACGTGGGGTCGGTCGAGGCCCGCGAAACGCTCGCCAAAGGGAAATTCGACGTCCTCAATCATCACGCCGCGCAGATGGACGTCCGGATGTCCGTCGCCGATCCGGCCTTTGACGCTCGTGTCAATATCATGGGGTTGCTGAACTTGCTGGAGGGCGCGCGGGAAGGCGGTACCCAGCGAGTGGTATTTGCCTCCTCGGGCGGGGTGGTGTATGGAGAGAGTACCGATTTACCGCTTGGCGAGACGGCGCCCAAGCTCCCGCTGTCGCCGTACGGGGTCAGTAAGTTGAGTTCGGAGTACTATCTTGCGGTGTACGCGCAGCTTTACTCTATGGAAGTCGTTCCACTCAGGTACGCAAACGTGTACGGGCCGCGGCAGAATGTGCACGGCGAAGCGGGGGTCGTCGCGATCTTTTGCAGCCGGCTCCGCCGGGGGGAGGGAATCACCGTGTATGGTGACGGTGAGCAGACGCGTGATTATGTGTTCGTGACCGATGTAGCGCGCGCCAACGTGGCGGCGACGCACTGGGCCGTGCCGCCGCTCGAGTCCATCGACACCGTGGCCACGAACGTCGGGACGGGGGTCGAGACAAGCGTCAACGCCCTCGTTGCGGCGCTGTTTGGCGCGACCGGGCTCGAGGTCCCGGTTCAGCACGCGCCCCCGCGGCCGGGAGAGTTGATGCGAAGCTCAGTAGCCATCGAGAGCGGTGCGGCGCGGTTTGGTTGGCGTCCGGAGGTCTCGCTCACCGACGGGTTGCGACGGACGTACGAATGGATCAAGCAAGCATGACCGGCGTCATGACGTTCGCAATCGAAGGCGCCTTGATGGTCCAGATCGGAGGGGCGCTTCCGAGCAGTCCATGGGAACTCGTCACCACGTCGAGCACGACGACGCGGCTCGTGCTGTTGGTGTTGCTCCTGTTCTCGGTGATCAGTTGGTTTTTGATCGCGCTCAAGCTCATCCAGTTTCGTCGGCTCCGCAAGCTCGGAGACAAGTTTTTCGCGGAGGTTGAGCGCACGAGCCGATTGGAAGACGCATATCACGCAGTGATGAAATTGCCGCCGTCACCCTATGGGCGGTTACTCAAGGAAGGGATCAACTTTTTCTCCGAGCTTCGGCCGGGAATTCTGCAGGAATCCGAGCCGGTAGAGAACGAGGTGCTGACCCCGACGCTGCTCGAGGTGCTCCGGATGCAGCTCGCGAAAGAAGTTGGAGCGGAACGCGATCTGCTCGCCCGGTTTATACCGTGGCTAGCGACCATTGGGTCGGTGAGCCCGCTCCTTGGGTTGCTGGGAACCGTTCTTGGCGTCATGGACGCGTTCATTGGCATCGCGGTCGGCGGGTCCGGTAACATCGCCGCGGTGGCGCCGGGCGTCGCGGAGGCGCTCATCACGACGGTGTTCGGTCTGGCGGTGGCTATCCCGGCGGTCATCGCGTACAACATCTTTGCAAGCCGGCTCGGGCTGTTTGCCGGCGAGTTGGGCGGTTTTGCGCAAGAGATGATCGGGGCGATTGCGCGAGAGGGAAAGGTCTAGCGTCATGGCCGAAGACGGGTTGCGCGGACACGGCGAGCTACCGCTCGTGGGTGACATCAACGTGACGTCGTTGGTCGATGTGGCGTTCGTGTTGCTGATCATCTTCATGATCACCGCGCCAATCATGCAGGGCGGCGTCGACGTCCAGTTACCGCGTGCCGAAGCCAAGCCGATCGACCCGAAGGAAGGGATCATCCTGACGGTAGACCAGCGGGGGCAGATTTTCGTGGACGAAGACCGCACCCCCCTCTCGTATAACGATTTCCGAAGTACGTTTCGGGCGCTCATCACGGCTCGAGATCCGGACGGCGTGTACCTCCATGGCGACCGCCGCGCAAGCTACGGTGATGTGATCCGTGTGCTCGCCGTGGTACAGGCGTCCGGGATTTCCAACGTGGGGATGGTGCTCGAGGAGGAAGAGGTCAGACGGTGATCCGGTCCCGGCCAGCCGTCGGACGGGCGCGCTGGGCGCGGACAGGCAAGGGACCCGCGTTCGCGACCAGTCTCGTGTTGCACGGCATCGTCGGCGCGGTCGTCCTCGTCGGACCGCCGGTGAGCGATCAGGCGACGCCACCGGTCTATCGCGTCGAGCTCGTGGCGGCGCCCCGTCCCGTCGAGCAGCAGCGGCGACGGCCGGAGATCGTCGAGCGTCCGGCGCGTCAGACCCAGGCTGTGCCGGAGCGGCCTCCGCGACGACGAGACGACCCGCCACCGGTCCCCGTCGATCCCCAGCCGACCGATGTCGAGCCGGCGGCAAAACCGCAGCCCGTCGACTCGCTTCCGCCGGACGTGAAGCCCTCAACGGGAAGTGACGTAGCGAATGTGAAAACGGAGGGGATCGAGTTCCCCTATCCGGAGTATCTCCGGAACATCGTTTCGCAGGTCTACCGGCGGTGGCATCGACCGTCCGGAACGGTGTCGCTTCGCGCGGAGGTGATTTTCTTTATTCGCCGGGATGGATCCATGTCGAACCTTCGGTTTACGAAGCGCTCGGGGAATTTCTCGTTCGACTTGGAGGCACAAGGTGCGATTGAGGCGTCGGCAAACGCCGGCGCGTTTGGACCCTTGCCGGCCGGTTTTGGGTCGGACGTGCTGGCGGTGAACTTCTTCTTCGACCCGACGGCGCCCGGTCGATGAGGACGATCGTTCGGGTACTCCTGTCGCGGACCCCGGTGCCGGGGGTCGTCGTCCTGATGGGCGGGCTCCTCGCGGTCCCTACGGCGGTCAACGGCGCCGTCCAAGACACCATTCCGATCGAACAGGGCGTGCGAGTTGGGATCACGTACACGCCGGGGATGCGTCCCGGCATGCTGGTGTTGGGGGGACCGCGTCTCGAGCTGCTCGATTCGGCGCGGGCCATTCTCGCGCGCGATCTGGATTTCAGCGATCGGTTCGAGATGATCACGCTTCCCGGGGGCGACAGTTTGATTTTGGGTGTGGAGGGGTCGGGAGGGGCGGATGGAAACGAGCATTTCGTGAACTACTCGCTGTACGCGGTGCTGGGAGCCGACTTTGCCGTCGGGGTCCTACCCGGACGCGACACGAGTGTGACGGCGCAACTCTATGATGTCCGCGGAGAGAACGTGCGAGTGAGCGTACGGATTCCCCGCGTGGATCCGAGGAGCGAGTCGTTCCGTCTCATGGTCCATCGCGCGGCCGACGAGGTGGTCCGTGGGGCAACCGGAGAACCCGGCATCGCGGCCAGTCGGATCGTGCTGGTCAGTCAGCAGCGGGTGTACGTCGTCGGGGCCGATGGCCACGGCCTCACCGCCGTGTCGCCGCCGACCGTCGAGGCGTTTGCGGCCGCGTGGGATCCGAGCGGCCGGCGTATCACGTATTCCGAGTTGGCCGACGGATGGGGGACCATCGTGGTGCAGGACCTGGTCAGCGGCGTCCGCAGCGTCGTCGGGCCGACCAGGGAGCTGCTCAACATCAGTCCCAAGATCTCGCCGGATGGGACGACGATGGTTTTCGCCCGGATCGGCGACACCGGGAGCGACATCTACTCCTATAACCTCGCGCGGGACTGCTGTTTACAGCGCTTGACGGTCGGTCGCCTATCGGATAATGTTTCTCCGGCGTATAGTCCGGACGGTCGGCGGATCGCGTTCGAATCGACGCGTGTCGGCCTGTCACAGATTTACGTCATGTCGTCCGACGGCACGGATCAGGAGCTGCTCGCTCCGTTTGATTACGGTGTCACGGGCAGTTCTCACAGTCCAGCCTGGTCACCCGACGGTTTGCGAGTCGCCTTTCACCGCACCGTCGACCGGACTCATCAGGTATTTGTGATGGATGTGCGGAGTCGGACCGTGCGGCAGTTGACGAGTCTGGCGCGAAACGAAGACCCGACATGGGCGCCCGACAGCCGGCACTTGGCTTTCATCTCGACGCGCGCAGGGTCGAAACAAGTCTGGATCATTGACATCGAAACAGGGCGCGTACGTCAACTGACGAGCATACGCGCAGCACGAATCCCGGAATGGTCTCCCCGGATAGCGGAGTCCAATGAACCTTGATCACTGGAGAGCCACATGCGTGTTTCCCTTCCCATCACGATAGGTATGACCGCCGTGTTGATTTCGGCGGCCTGCGGTGGTGGTCCCCCGCCCGAGCCCGTGATGCCCGCGGTCGACTCGGCGGCGATTCGCGACTCCATCGCCCGAGCACAGGCGGCAGCAGCAGAGCGGATGCGGCAGGACAGCATTCGTCGCGCGCAAGAAGAGGCGGAGCGGCTGCGCCGTCTGGAAGAACAGCGCCGCCGTGAGGCCGAACAGCGGGAAACTGCCGAAGTGCGGCGGATGCTCGAGGAAATGATCAACTTCGATTACGATCGATCGAACATCCGGTCCGGCAACGATGCCCAGAGGCTCGAGCAGAAACTCGCGATCCTGCAGGCGAATCCGTCGCTGCGCATTCAGATCGTGGGTCACTGCGACGAGCGCG
>JBFIZG010000033.1:0-16794 GCA_041604955.1 Gemmatimonadales bacterium
CACCGGCTCCCGGCACCACGAATGGCGGCCACGCGATCAAGCACGGCCTGAATGGTTTCCTCTTCGATACCCGCCTGCAACATGGTCGCGCGAATCCGGCCAAGCGACTGCCCGGACGCCGCTGCCGCCTGCGCCTCGGTCTCGATCGTTTGGCGGCTGGAACGACGACGCGGCGTTCCCGTTCGCGTCCGCGTGCTGTCAGCTGGGACTTCGATCGGCGGCAATGGCGTCCTTGTCTCGCCTGAGAGGATACGACGACTCGCCTCTAAGAGCGTGGAGTCGGCCGCATAATTCGGGTTCCGTTGCCGCCGAACGTCTGCAAAAAACGCGTCTAGGTCTTCGGCCGCCTCTTCCCGGGCCGGGCCGTACAAATCTGCATAAGTCTCCGCAGCGAATTTGTCAGCATCCTCAACACGTCGGCCCGCAGCTGTAAGTAATGTTCGCGTCGCGACGTCCATATCTCCCGTGCCACCGCCTGACTTTCGCGTGTCGCCTTCCCGAAGAGCCCGCAAAAAAGTCTGAGGATCATCGTCCCACGCCGCCGGGTTTTGTCGGAGAACCGCCGCAAGCCCGCGCTGCCCTACGCGATCGAGTTCGTCCGCCACTTCGGCGGCATCCTCAAAGCGCGCCTTTCCGCTAGCGGTCTGTTGAATGGTGCGCGCGATCTGACTCTCTTTATATCGCCGGTCGAGATCGAACTGTTCTTGCCCGCGCGCTCGGTCCATGGCCTCATCAGCGATTTGTCGGCGCAACGCTTGTTCTTCGAGCACGCGCGCCCGCTCGTCCTCCATCCGGCCACGACGTGCACCGCGCACCGTGGAGAAGGCCCCGAGCGCCGAGGCGAGTCCCGCCTCGACGGGATGTTCGGACTGTGGGTCGAGTGCGTTATACGCGCCGACGGCTTCAATAGCGTCCCAGATGGACCCGCGACCGCCACCGCCACCACCACCTTGACCGAGCACCGGGCCGCCCGTCTCGACGGGACGCATGGCGGACAAATCCGGCAGGCGCAGCCGTGCGCCCCGAACGGCTTCCCGCTCTTCAATTGGCCGAATCGTTCCACCCCGAATACCGGGTTCCTCGGTGACGGTGAGCGAATCCAGGAGTCCGCCGCCATACACGGGGTCGTCATCAAAGGGACGATGGACGAGGTTCGGCACACGGCGCCGTCGATTCACAGGATCGAAAGGAAGGCCGGTCATCCGAAGGACCCCCCAACCGCCCCACCAACTTGTGCCCCGGCTGCCGGATTCCCGGCAAAGAACCCGACACCAGCCCCAAGGGCCGTACCGAGAATCTTGGCCCACGGCGAGCCGCCACCGCGTTGGTCGCGTGCAGCTTGCAGCAGGAGCGAGAGCAGGTCAGACTCCTGGCCGGCGTATTGCGCTTGAATCCCAGCGAGCAGCCGTTGTTGCCCCTGCGCGGCCGCCACGGCCTGCGGTCCGATCGCCGCCAACTGCTCGGAGAGGAGTCGGCCAAACCCTCTGCTCGTCGTACCGATGATGCGCGCCTCTTCACTCGAAGGATTCCCGCCAAACCGACGCGCCACGTTGGCCGACGAGCGGCCGAGTACGTCCTCATATTGTTCTTGGATCGGCGCCGCGTTCGCCATCGCCGCTTTCGCGAAAATATCTTCGTACAGGCCCGTTCCATAATCCCCGCCGAGGAAACCTTCGAGCGCCGTCCCCGCACGACCGCCAGCGCTGGCTCGCCCTGGCAACAGTCCGGCGATGTGCGTCCCGATCGAGCGAGCGTCTTTCCTGCTTTTCCCGCTAAAGCGGAACGGCGCGCGGCCACCCCCGTGCGTGTTGTATCGTATCGGTGCCGTCATTACACACCTACACTTTCAGCTCAATGCGAACCCAAGCGGTCCCGTTCCAGAGATACAAATACCATTTACCAACCGCCTTCACCGCTCGAAAATTGGCAGCGCCAGGCTGCGGCGGACCACTCGGGGCGCCGTCGTGTACCTCCAACTTGACGCCAAGCTGGAGCATCCCCCCGTTTTGCAGCTTCTCAAGGAACCGATCAAGATCGACAAGATGTTGTCGGAACTCCGCGATCGTCCGCTCGGGCAGTCGCTCCGTCGAGCGCAGCGCGCTATCGAGTCCGCCCGCCATAGCTAGGCCGCGCTATCTCGTGACACAATGTTCTTTCCCGCCCCCGTTAGGTGCACCCAGGCAATGTCCGGCGAGTAGATCTCGACCAAACCTGTCGCGTCCAACACTTCAATGCGCACACGGACCCACGTACACCGTTTCGACGCATCGATTTCGATCTCGTCTTCGGTGCGCCGCGCCGGCTGTGGGAACGACCGGGTTTGCGGCCCCAACGAGGTCTGTAAGTCCACGATCGGCGTCACGCGAATTTGACACGCGCCGCTGTATGCAAACGGGACGTAGATCGTTTTGAGTGTCATCACTCCCCCGCGCCCGATACCGTAATCGCCCGTCTCGATGAGCAATGGCGATGCCGCGCCAACTGCCGTTTGGCTGCCGAAACTCGCGCCGAGATAGTACAGCTCCGCCGCTGTAACCGGCGACGCCACCGGCGTGTCGCCCACCTGGCACAGCAACAACGTTTCGGGCATCTACAGTTCCTCCGTCACGACAATGGTAAACGGATTGTTGGCCGAGGCGGTGTGCGGTCCAACGCCGTCCGTGTTTTGAAATGCCACCCAATAATAAACGACCGACCCGTGCGAGCGCGGCGCATTGTCGAGCGCTGCGCCGTATCGTGCGAGCGTCTGACGCACAAGCGTCGCGGTACTGAAGTTGTTCGCCGTGTTGAAATACAGATTAGCCTTGAGATTCGGGGTAAAGTTCGGCGTCCAACCGACTTCAACCGTCGCTCGCAAGTTCGCCAAATCGTTCGTTTGACCGAGCACGCGGACATTTGCTGGAGCCGGCGGCAAATTGCCGGTTCCGTCGGGCTCCGCGAGGGTCGTCGCGTAACTCAACTCTTCGACGAAGGCGCTCACTTGGCCATTGCGGACCTGACGACCGCGAACATCATACTCCGTATTGGCAACACGCCCGGCGACTCGGTGTGTTGTGGCGCCGGAGGGCTCCCCCCCAATCGGCTCCCATTCCGTGGTTCCGTTGACCCGCGCCTGAAATTCATACGTCACGCCGGGCGAGGTATCATCTGGCGTGAAGTTGATCGTAAATTCGGATTGCGTAATCCCCGACGCCGGGCCGAACGTGAGCGTCCCGGTGGGTCCCGGCTGCGCAAGCGCCGGCCCCTTGGTGACGCCGATTGCAAAACACATCGTCGGCAAGTTTTCGACGTAGAGCGCGTCGCGGCGGTGGTCCCAAATGAGCACCTGATCCGCATACGGCAACGCAAGCGGGTTGCCGTCATCGTCCGCCGTCCGGCGCAAGAGCCACAGCACCCGCTCATTGACCGAATCATAGACAGCCCAGCACTTACGTAGATCGATCCAATTCGAAAGCCGACGCACAAGGCGGTTAGTGCTCAACAGCTCTGGCTTGCTGCCATGCACCGAGACCGCTGGCCCTTCGTTGGACATCCATGCCGCGAAGTCCGACCCGCTGGCAAGCCCGGTCGTCGAAACGGGACCGTGCGCCGAGCCAATCAGATCCGCACCAAACTCTTCGGAGTAATCACCTTCAAACGCGTAAATCTCGGTTTCTTTCCCGATGATGGTTGCCCGTCCCGACGGCCCCGCCGCGACGATCTCAAGACCTGGCGTACCGATGATCGTGAACCCCGCGCTGACGCCCGTGGCGTCGGCAGCCCATGTCAGCGGCTCGGTATACCGACACCACCGCAGGAACGCGCCCCGATCAGGGTCGTTTTCGTGCCGATAGCCCCAACCAAGGATAGTCCCGCCCCGATGTTTCGCGATGCCCCGGAACCGCAATGTCGAACGCGACCCGCCATCAAACGCGAACTCAGGGTAGACGACATAGATCGCCCCGTTCGTCGAGCTGTCCCCCGGTCCGCCAATGTTAATCGTGAAGTTGTTGGCATCGACCTTCGTGATCGTATGCAGCCCGTCGTAAATCCCCGCGTCACTCCCAGCGATTACGATCCGGTCCCCGGTCTCGAGCCCGTGCGCCGTCACTTGGATGTTGACGGGGTCGGCAGAGTTGCTTGACACGATCGCCAAGGTCCCCGCCGGATCGAAATACCCCATGCCCTTGCGCGAACTGGCGGCCTCTTGACCGTACAGCGTGAAAAAAAATTTGTATTCCATCTCGAAGCCGGTAATCTGTGGCGGCACGGCGGCCGTCCACGTGTCTTCGATAAGGAATTGCCGCAGGATGTTATGGTTTTCGTCGAGCTGGAACAGATACACCGTGTCCGCATCGAGGGAAAAGCCGAACGCGACGCCGGCCGAGGCGTCGCTCGCGTCCCCTTGCGTTGCAAACGGGAAAACGCCACACCCACCCTCAAGCTCCACCGCACCGTCCGTCAACGTTTCCGCAAGCAACCAGTCCGGTTTTTGGTAGATCGTCCCAGGGGCCACAATGATACCATTGACCAGACGCCGCACTTGCGACGGCGTAAAACCGCCGGCGTACCCGGCAGCATTCTGCTCGCCGCCGTGCCCGATCAGCGGGATGTTCGCGAGCTGCACCTGGCCACCCATCGCCTAACGCCCCCCGCCTAACAATCGCTGTGTCAACCCCCCACAATTTCGCACGAGATTGCCAGGAGACCGCCGAACGCCCCCGAAAACAGCCCATGTTCGCGATATGGCGTATGGCGCATATGCTAAATTAGGTATGTGGGCCGGGACAGACAGGAGCAACGCCCCATGAGAACAAGCATTGAATTGCGCCAAGGGAAATGCACCAGATGTCGCGTAGCGTTCAAGTGGCCTGCGCGCCGCATGAAGCTGCGCAATGCGTACTGTCCCGACTGTGGAAAGAAGTTGCAGCAGACGACACACCAACTCAAATGGCAATGGGTGGCGGTCGCACGACCAGCGACCCACGCCGAGTCGGCGTTCAATCGGCTGCCCGGACGGATCGTTGACAAGCAATGCCTGGCCCAGGCACGCTTTGACAGCGAAGAGCGCCGCCGCCGCGCAAGCATCTCGTAACCTAACAACCGTCCCGGTCCACACCATTTATCGCTGTTCCTCGATCAGTCGTGTTGCGTTCATGCCAACGAACTGCGCCAGCGCCGTCGCACTCGCCTCGCGCTGCTCGCGGATGTCCGCGAGTTCGTCCTCTTGCGCGTCACCCCGCTTGATCGCGAAATACTGCCGCAGCTCCGCGATGAGCCAGGGGTTCCCGACATGTTCCGGCCAGAGCGTCGTCCCCGCATCAACGGGCGTCGTCGCGCCAATAAAATCTGTCACCTTCGTCATCGTGCCCGGGAGCGGCGTATAACGCACGGTGAGCACATCGGTATCGACCGGGTCGCCCGTCCGGCCCGCACTGCGCACCTTGCCGGATTCAATCACGATCGCCGGCGGCAGTTCGGCGCGGCCCTTCGAAAGATCGAGCCGCGTGACCACGGCCACCGGTGTCCCGTCCGCCTTCTCGAAAAGGTGCCGCCATGCGGCCGTCGCCAACGACGGAGGCACGGACGCATTGATCGTCACCGTCGTCGTCGTCGCGAAGAAATCCCCCTGACTCGCGCCGCCTTGCTCTTCCGGCGTCCCGAGCAACGTATAAAACCGAAACAACAACCGATTGAGCACGCCCAGAATTTCCGCCGCGTCATCGGCCACGATGTTCCGTTCCGAGGAATCGGACGAATCGACCGCTGCGTCGATAATGGTGTCAGCCGTGGTCGCCATCAGATCTTTCTGTTCTCTATTTCAAGACTGACTTTGAGCGGCGCCGCGTTGTAGGCGCCGTCCGTATCGACGCGCACATCGAGGAGATCGCCCGCGTCATACTCGACGGCGCCCGCCGGAAAGTCGGCCGTGAACAGCTGCGACGCCGTGTCGAGCGACACCGTGCCGCCGGACACAAACGATCCGTTTTTAAAGACCTTTGCGGTGACGACGCCGAGTCCGACCTCGCGCGTCACGCGGATAAAGTCGATATGGTCGGTGATGGACTTGGCCGGCAGGTCCACCCCGAACGCCCCAAACGCGGCACTGTTGAGGCTCGCTTCGCTCCCTCCAAACCCGGTCAGCAGATTGAAATTGGACACGACCGTCTTGAGATTCGTCACGAAGTCCCCAGGCACCGTCGAACGTACGACCGTCATCAGATCGCCGTTGACCGTCGCCTGCAACAGATACTTTTCATTCAGCCCCACAGAGAACGTCGTTTCGAGAACTGCCGTGGTGACGACGCCGACGTTTGGCGATCCGCCACCCTTGTAGCGCCAGCATTCGACCTTGCAATTCAATCCCGACGGCCACGTCATCTTGACAACGTAGCCCTGCCCCTGCTCCGCGCCTTCGCTGTTGTCCTCGGGGCTTGCGCGATGGTCGTCGAACCGAAAACACAACCCGAATCCACCACCAACCCCAAACGCGGTTTGCGGTGTGCTGCCGTGAATCGTCACCGTAAAGTTGTCAAACGTCGAAGTGACGGGACCAATACAGAGACCGGAGGCCAGGCCGCTCGTGGCCGTGTTTTGTGCATCGTGCGCAAACTGCCCCGGGTTTGCAATCTTCGCCCAGTTGCCGGACCCGTTGAGCGTGGACGGCAACTCGCCGCTCCCTTCGCCGTTGTTAAACGGACTCGCAAACGCGGGCGAGCCTGACGGTGTCATCGTACGGAGCGAACTACCGTTCGCCTGGTCGAACCGTTCTTCATGCAGTGTGGACGCACCCGGAGTTACCTTGATCGCAATTCGCCGAACCTCTCCCGGGCGCAGCGCCACCCATTGCGCGGCCCGTGAGCCCTCCGCATTCCGCGACAACGCAAAATTTGTTTGCCCCGAGCCTGGCGTTCCGTACCACCCGTCCACAATGGTGCGCTGAACATTCAACTCGTTGTCAAACAGGATTTTCTCCCAGCCCGTAACCGTATTGACGCCCGATCGCTTGACCCACGCGCGCCCCGACTGTCCAGTGTCCTGCAGGTAGTAATCACTCGGCCGCCCGTTTTGCGTTCCGTTGGGATTCGCCGAGCCCCAGAAGACGCGTGGCGCCGTTGTCTCGGCGACCTTCGCCGCGAACGGCATTTGCACCACCCGCGCGGCGCCCGAAGCGCGCGTGGGCACCGCCTGCCCATCGGTCGCAATGTCCTTCCAGTCCGCCACTAGAGTTCTACCTCAATCGATACTTTGATGTCGGCCGTCGTTGGTGCCCAGCTCGCATCCGTATCGAGCTGAATCCCCAGCTCATCGCCCGCCGAGAACGGCACCGCGTTCACTGCGGCCGCCGTCGCCTTGAAAATGGTATTCGTCCCGTTAAGGACCGCCGACAAAGTCCCCGAATCCTGCCCCGTCACCTGTACCGTCAAGGTCCCGGCCGTCCGGGCCTCATTGGACTGTACACAAATCCCGACCACGGAACCCGCGCGCAGACACAGCCATTTCGCCGGAGTCGGCCCGTTGGCATACCGCGCAAGCGCAACCGCCGTCTGACTATCGGCCACGTTATCTTGATACCAACCGTCAACGATGTGCTGGTTTGGCAGCGTGGACGCGTCGCCCATCGCCACCCAGCCCGTGTTGGTCTCCTCGCCTGTCTGTTTGAGGTATGCAATCCCGTTGGTCTCATCGAGGTAAAAATCCGGCGGACTCCCCACCACAACGCCCTCAGGCGAGCCCAACCCCCAAAGGATTTCGGGACCGTCTCCTTCCGCCGTCGTAAAAGGCAGCTGTACACGTTTCTCGGCCACCGAAAGACGGCCGGGGATCGCGGGCGTCGTACCGGGCCACGGCATCAGCGGTTCCTCTTCGTTTGGCGAAACTTCATGTGGGAGTGATCCAGCTCCGCGCCGGCCCGCGTCGCCTGCACCACGACGTCGCGGTCGCGTTCCAGTCGCCTGGCTACGCCAGAAAAATCGGCATTCTCCGACTCTTCGCGACCGGCAAAGTACGCGGCCAGCTCCAGTTCGAGCGCGTCCCCGTACGTATCCGGCAACGGCGTCAGCGTTTGCGTCTTCCAGTTGCCCACGACCTGATACCAAGGCGGCTCGTCAACCCAAATCATCGTAACCGTAATCACACGGTCCCACAGACCGTCTAAGTCCGTGGGGTTTTTGAGCGGGATCAGCCGCCATCCGTTGATGGTCGCGACGAGACTTTGTCCAGAGGTAGACCGTTGGCCGATGTCATGCTGCGGCACGACCGTGATTTCGCGATACGTGGACGTGTCGCGCAGTTCGGCGTAGAGCTGGATCAGTCGCAAGGACGTGTCCGGCAACGGGAAGCCGGTACTGAACGGGTCACTGGAGATCACCGGCGCGACCAAGTACAGAACCGCGTTGTCGTCCTCGGCAACCGCATACCCGTCTTCGCCCGTTGAGACCTGATACAGCACGTTATTCTCATCGACACCGACGAGGTTGCCGGAGATGATCGAGGCGATCGCCCGCGCACGCGAAAAACGGTCCTTCATGGATTCAACCAAGTCTTTGACGTGCGAGCGGCGGCGGCGAGACAGAAACGCCAGGGCAATACGGTTGCTGTGCCGTTCTTCGATGAACCGCTTATCGTGGTTGCGCGCCCGGTCGATCACTTCGCCCACCGTGATTGTCATTGCTCGATCACCACCGTCGTCGTAATGGTGGCCTGATCGCCCACGGACAGCCCCTTCGCCTCATCGACGGGGATACGGGCGACCGTACGGAATGGGAACTCGTCGCCGGTCCCAGGCTCCTGAATGGCGACCTCAACGAGCCCCATGTCTTCATAGTCGCGATTGAGCGCGACAATTTGCCCCGTCACCTTCCGCTGATGCGACGCATTGCGCACGCGCCGCGACGCCTCGCTAATCGGTCCCCGGTCCCTTGGCTGCATCGAGCACATCCTGTGAAGGTTTCTTGATGCCGTAGGCGCTCAGCCGCCTAATGATGTTCGGCCGTGCCCCCCCGTCCCGCGAATATTCCTGGACTGCAATTTGCT
The DNA here is from genome assembly GCA_041604955.1 of Gemmatimonadales bacterium. Lineage (GTDB taxonomy): Bacteria > Gemmatimonadota > Gemmatimonadetes > Gemmatimonadales > GWC2-71-9 > JBFHWR01. The sequence continues at coordinate 9,016 of JBFIZG010000033.1, forward strand.
CTAGGCTCGAGATCGCTTCGACATCACCGTGCTTTTTCCGAAAACCAAACTCGGCGATGCGCTCGCGCAACTTGTTAACGTCGTCGGGAAACGGAGACGGCGTCACCGGGGGTGGTGCCGGTTCCGTGGTTTCCCGAAGGGCTGGGCTCGTGCCGATCGCCGGAATACCCATCGGCACTTCTGGCAATTGTTCGAGTTCGCGCTCCAGAGCAGCCTTGCGCTGTTCTTGTTCGGCCAGCCGCGCCTCCAATTCGGGCGGCGTCGCTTCTTCGACCAACACCGGCTTATGGAGTACGACATCGTCTTCGACGACGAGCACGCCTTCCTTCACGGCAAATCGCGCCCCGAGATCACACAGCTCTTTTGCACGCTCGCGGTCTTCCGGCGACAACTCGGCCAACTCCGCGACCGAGAGCCCGTGCGTGAGCAACGTTCCAAGTGTTCGCTTGATAACGTCTTTCGGGAGGTTCGCCGCGTCGCGTTGAATGTTGTCCGGGTTGACGATGGTCGTGGCGTCTTGCTCCCACTCGTCACGCGGTCGCACCTGCCCCCGCTTCGGATGGTCGTCGGGATAGTACACCATGTCAGGGTTGCGCGCTCTGTTGCCTGTGGGCTCCATCGTTTACACCGCCTTAGATACAGGTTGCTCGTCGCGTAGCCCTTGGACCACACGCGAGAGCCGGCCTCGAAAGAGGCTCGGATGAAAATCGTTCGCCGCATCGCGCACCATCGCGCGGAAGTCACGGGCGAACTCCGTGTTCTGCTCTTGTTCTTCGTACAGTTGTTCGCACGCATCGACATCCATTTGCGCTTCGAGCTTGAGTCGCATGACTTGGTCAGCGATCCGCGCCTCCGTCTCGTGCAGTTCGAGAAACATCTTGTCGGACCCGAACGCGTGGACGACGTGCGTCACGTTACCGAGCTTGTCCTTGTACTCGATCGCGTAGTTCGGCCATGAGCCAACATCGTAATAGCCGTTAATCATCGCCTCGCACTGTTCAGGCACGCCGGCGAGTCGCGCTTGCCGTTCCGCACTGTACCCGAGCCACCGCTGTAAACGTGCGTGCCCCGCGCGTCGGCGCAGTTGGTCGAGCTTGTGACCGGGCCGCACTTCCCAGAGATGCCAGAGTGCCGGCTTGCCCGGCACGACGACATTATCGAAAAACTTTTGAAATCCACGCTTGACGAACTTTTTGACGACGCGATCGGGGACGGCGTGCGTGAACGTCACGCGATAGTTGGGGTTCATCCCATGCAGTCGTGTCATGACTTCGACCCGAGGGGCCATCTCCCCGCGCGTATTCCCCACCATCGCCCGCAAGTGTGCGGGAAGGTGATCGATCAGATGTTCAGGCATGTCGTTGCTTCTTTTTCTTTTTGGTCTTCGACGGTTTCCCCGTCATGTACGACTGTCCAGTGCTCGCTTGGCAGATGCGAATCGCCGAACGCTTCGTCTTCCCTTTGCTCGTAACTGCGATCACGCAGTCATGGACTCTTGTACCTGCCGGCATGTTGTCGCCTTCCGGCGATTGTCGAGGTTCGGCACTTACGCGTATATCGTTCGGAGCGCATCGTGCGCATCACGCTTCGGGTGACCCGATCCGCTCAACACCGCTCCGGTCTAGCCCATCGGGGTTCCGGCTTGAGCATCACGGCAATCCCTCGGACGAGTTCAGCAGCCTGGCAACCTCGTGCAATCTCCTTTTGTTGGTGTTGCGGGGGGCCGGGTGGCCCGAAGGCCACCCAAGCGCCCTAACGACCAGTTTTTGAGGCTGATCGTCCCCCCCTGCCTGTCTCACGGCTTCCCGTTACGACAGGGTTTCGCTGAGTCCGGTCGCAACCGCGTTCTGTTGCGGATCGCTGCAACCACACTCCATTTCGGTACGCCCGTACGCATACCAGGCATCTTTGATGCCCTGGCCAACCGCGACCTGCTTCCAGATCGAACCCGTCGTATCGTCCCACTCAAACCCGCTAAGGTGGTATCGGTACAACGTAGCCGTGGTCAGCGCGAACACGCGCCCAGGCGGCATTTTGGGCAGAGCGCGCAACTCGACGGTACGATCACCGAGATCAAACGCGATACCTTTGTGTCCGCCCTTCTTCTTCCCGCCGGCCGGACCAGTCCCGAATCCGGCGTGATCGGTGCGCAGTTGGATATAGGCATTACGAAACGCAGCGAGTGAGGTCGCGAGAACATCGACCATCCCCCCGCCAAGTTCGTCCGCATCGTCCGCCATGCGCATAAACAACGTTTCGTCGGCCGCGCCCGAGTATGGCGAGGCGCTTGCATCGACCACCTGCGCCTTCCATTCGTCGAACGACGTCCTCGAGATATTCTGGAACGTCTCCAACACCGTGCCGTCATCGACCATACCGAGCAAGCCCTGCATTTCGACTTCGACGCCGGATTCCGGGGCGTTGTTTCCGAGGTCATCGCCCCGGAAGATGTAATCGTTGTCCGCCCACGCCGACGGAACATTATCGCACGTGAGTTGACCGCCCCCACCGTTGGCACTCTTGCTGACCGTCAGGACGACGGCCGAAGCCCCACCGGCACGCAGCGTGGCACTATCGAGGTCGGGACCTGCGACAATGCGCATCCCGCGCCGAATCCCTGGCAGCCACCCCTTCGTATCGCTGGGCAGCCCATACGGGGCGTCGATCGGAACGGTCCCGCTCGAGCCCGCCACCGGACTACCATCGACACGACAGAGTGCGGCCATGCCGAACCCGATTACTTGCCGGTCGAGGTCGGCCCGGAGTCCGCGCTCGGTTTTGGTGAGTTCCACTTCTGCCCAATCGGCAAAAGCCGCGCGTGATTTGACCGCGTTGGCCATGATGTTGCGCGTCATTTGTGCAACCGCGAGCGTCTTCTTTAACGTCACGCGACCATTCACAAACGTCGGATTGCCGGGCACCGGCAAAAATCCGTCTTCCGAACGCGAACCCACGCCCTCGTTGTAGCCGAACATGTGCGCCAGCTGGACAAACTTGCCCTGCGGTCCCTCTTGCACGTTGCTGTTCTGCTCAAATAGGTCGATCACACGCGAAAACAGCACGACGGAGTCGAAGAGCGGATCTTGGTAGACCGTCTTCAACAGCGCGTCGGCGACTTGCGTGTTAAAGGTTGCCATTGCTACCCCCTACAGCCGAAGGCAACACCGCGCAGAAATTACCGGAGCTTGCCGGTTCGCAAAATTTGCGAGGCAGCCTTCAACGGATTATCTGACGCCGCCGCGCGTTTGCGAACCGCGCGGGCGACATTCGTGACAGTTTCGGTTGAGCTGGCACCGCCAAATACCTTTTGCGTTTTCTTGGCAGTCTTGCGCCGCGCCTCAAACCGTTTGGCTTTGTCTTCCACTGTTTCGCGAATGCGGGCCTTCGAGGGAGGAGTGCGACCTTGAGGGTCGGCGCCCTTCGATGTGTACCGGCGTACCACGGGCTGGAGCAGACGCAAGATGTCGGTGCGATTCGGGGCCGGTTGCCCTGCCCTCACCCGCTTGATGTACTCGCGTTCCAGTCGCGTGCTCGCGTCCAGCGTGAAGTCCTCATACTCAGCCGCACTCATTTCCAGGTCGCGGCCGAGTTTCTTCATTAGTCGCGCCGCTTCTGTAGAAAAGCGGTCCTTGGCGACCTTGGCGGTTTGTGATTCGAAGCCCGTTTTGACCACGTCGCGTGACTTGCTTTGCGCCAACTCCGCGCGGTCCCGAAGCGTTTCCTCTTCCGCCTGACTGAACTGGTCGAGCAACGACAGTGCCTCGGTGGGATGTCGTTGCAGCCAGTTCTTGACAAACTTCTCGCCGATCTCCTTGGCCGCCGATTGCCCGAGCGGTGAATACTGAGGATCGGAGAGCATGTGCATGAACGCGATGGGCTGGTCCTCGGCGAACTGCGCAATCGCTTGCCACTGTTGCGCGCCGTCGAGTTCTTGCTCGACATCCTTGAGTGCCGCCGATCGGTTGAAATGGTATTGCAACCGATCACGATGCTCTTGCGTCAGCCCTTCAATGGCGAGCGGTGTTCGCCCGCCGCCGTTGCGTTCACTGGACGGCGGAATATCCAACGTAAAGACCTCGGACTCTTCGCCCTCGTCGCCGTCCGTATCGTCAGCAGATTCGTCCGTGTCGTCGTCCGCGAGAGCCTTCAGCGCCGCCTGGGCGTCTTCGTCGGCGTCCTCGATGTCGTCGTCGTCTTCCGAACCTGCGTCGTCCTCGTCATCACGTGCCTGCGCACGCGTCTCTTCGTCGCCATCCGACTCGTCGTCAGCGACGTCGTCGTCATCCTCGGCGTCGTCGTTGGCACCCGCGCGCATACTGCGCGCAGCATCAACGAGCGGATTGCCAGACGGTTGACGGTCGGCCACCAGGGTATCAAGGTCGAGTTCGGGCTCGACATCGTCGATACCTTCGTTGGGGCTCGGCAATGCGGATTTGTCCGCCATTGGTGATTCTCCCGTGTTCCAGTGTTTACCTCGTGCGGTTTTAGAACCGTTCCACGATGATACTAAGCATTACCTCGCCGCCGGCCGTCGTCTTGGCGTTGGCCATCGAGATTCGATCGCCTGCCCGGAAACGATTCGCCGCCGAGGGTATCGTGATCGACCGAACGCCGATCGCCGCCGAAATGGCGAACGTCAGCGCCGCGTTTGTAATCGCGGTCGCCGTGCCGTTCATGTTTACGAGCGACGGGGTTACCGTCCCCGTATCCGTCCCGGCTAGCGCCTTGGACACAATGCCGTCAAACGCAATGACGCGCCCGTTAAAGGGGACGGCAATCCGCACGGTCCCAACCGCCGTCGCCTCGAACGACGCGATCGCCGGCAGCACGACGAGGTCCGCACCCGCGTTTTCGCGCAGGTTGACGACAGACGTGATGTCCGACCCATCCGACACGAGCTTTGCAATAAACTGGGAATGCAAGCCGATCCCGGTCGCATCCGCCTTCGGTTTGGCGGCATTGTTCGCTACCGCCAACGACGACAACACCCCCGCCGGCGTCACATAGACATACGTGTCCCGTGAGGCGGTGACAACGAGCGTACTGCCCGCAATCCGATGCTCGCGAAACCCCTTCCCTTGGTGGGTGGTATCAATGGTACGTACCAAACCTGCATGGTACGTCCACGTGAGACCCGAACTTGGCGCCGGACCTTCGAGGCCGTAGACCACGCCTGCGGAATCAATGCCCATGAGACCTTCAATGTTGCGCCCTCCCTGATTCTTACCCATTTGGTCCTACTCCTTTCGACTCCTGCGCTCACCGGGTCGGCCCCGTCTTTTGCGCAAACGATGTTTTAGCCCGCGACGGCAGCAGCGCGACGGGGGTCGGCCCCGCCGGAAGTCGCACCTTGGCCACGTGGCGCACGTCCTCGACTACTGGCGCTCGTGTCTCCGGGTGCCGCCGGTTGATCACCGTTGCGCGGGAGACCCGTGGTCGGGTCAAGACCGCCGGGCGTGCTTGCCTCCATCGCTGCGTTGACAAGCTGCGCCTGGCCCACGGCAACCGCTGCTTGCATCGCCTCATGCAACTGCACGTGAAACCGGAACAGCACCCGGACGACCGGGTCCGCGTCACGGTAGGCGTGCGTCTGTTGCTGCTTTTTGTGGACGAGCAAATGGGTTGCGTGGTCGTGTTCCTCGAAGACTTCGGGGAGGGCGCCCAGCATCATCTCGAGGTTTTCGCGTTCCGCCAGCGAGTACGCCGGCGGGTTGGGCCGCAAAGCCCGTTGGACATCAGGATACCCCAGCGCATCGAACGCTTGTTGAGGCGGCAGCCCCATCGCGACGAGCGCGGTAATCCGATTTTGTTTTTCTTGCCGGCTTTCAAGTACCTGGCTTTCGGGCTGCGGGTAAGCATGAATGCCACCCTTAAACAAGAGCGGCCCGATTTCAAGGAACTGTGCGGCGGCGTCTTCGCCCGCCAACGTTAACAAACGTTCGTCGGTCATGCACGCGCGCAAGATACCGAACATCCGATGGGCCTGACGCGCCCAGGCGTAGGAATGGAGCCGCAGGGTCGCGCCCCACACGCGATCGGTATCGAAGCGCACTTCGCGTTGAAGCTCGCCGGACGCATCTTCTGTGACCGGCATTCCTTCGGACCCGAACGGCTGTGATCCCATAAGCTGCAACCACTGTTGCAGGCGATCCGCCAGATCGACACTGCCGCGCGGCAAATCGGCCGCCGGCAACCGGTCGGCGACCTGTCCCACTTGGAAGGTTGCACCGATCAGGGCGCCCGGCCGATTCATGCGGTCTGCATCCTCGTCCGTCATGGCGTTTTTGTTGTAGAACGTGACGGGTTGCTCGTTATGCTCGACTGACTGTTCAATCGCCGCCATGCGCCGGTTGAGCGCGCGCGCAATCGGGTTCATGGCCTCGAGGTCCCCGAAGCCTTCATTGCGAAACGGCATCGGGACCGCGTCGTACGCTTCGTAAGGCATTGGCGGATCTTCCGCCGACCCATCGACCCAAAACGGATTAATGTCGTCGTACAACACTTCGTCTTTGGTCGTAATAATAACCCGTCCGCGTGACAGGGTCGGATGATTAGGGATGACACGACGCCAGTGCTCGCGCACGCGGACGAGCCCCTTGAGCGCCACCCCTTCGACGTGTGTCAGCGCATTCATTAGGAAGCGACCCGGCATTCCGTAGTTTTGGCCGTACGTCAGCCGAATCGTCAAATCATCTTCGGAAGTAACGTTATCCGGGTCCACTTCAACGCCAAACCGCCGCTCGACTTCGGTAACGGGCAATAAATACTCTTCGGTGTACCATGCCTTTTCCCAAAACTTGTCGGACCCGTGGGGCGTACGCACCGACGTGGGCACCAGCACCTTGAATGCCATATCGCCAAGCCGTGAACTGTAGGGCTGTCCAAACATCGGCTCGCCCGCATCGTCGAGCGCCAACGTCGTCTGTTCCTCGTCAAGATACTGGAGCGCAGGAACGTACAGCCCTTCGTTGTTGCGGACATACGGTGCGTCGGTCAGTTGCCGTTGCGTGACGGCGTTGCCTTCCATCCAAGCAAGATCAAGCGGCCCGCGAAATTCTTCCGCCGGCCCCCGATCAGGGGACCACGTCATCTTGGTAATCGCGCGCGCCGCCAAAATCACCCAGCCGTACAGATCGAACATGTATTCGGCCATGTTCATCTGTTGCCATTCGTATTTCCAAATCGGCTCCCCGACTTGCGCAAGCGCGGCGTCGTTCCAGTCAGACGTACGCGGCAGAAAGCCTAGCGCCGGCAAGTTCTCCGTTAGCTTGCTGAGCGTCAGCTTGTAGTAGTGGGCGAGCCAGTTGTACGTGGGGTTTTGCCTCCAGACCTCATCCTCTTCGATGAAGAACGTCGAGATATCGACGAAGTCCTGCAGTTGTTCGAGGAACACTTCTTGTTGCCGGCCCGACACCATGCGCACGTTTTCCTCAACCTGGCGAAGCCACGCGCGGTTAGCCTGCTCCCATTCCGCCCAACACGCCGTGTTGACAAAGTTGAGAATAGTCTGACGGTCGGACGGTTCATATGGCGACGAACCCCCCTGCTCGCTTTCTTCAAACCAGCCGGGCGGATTCGTGTGATCGAACGCAAGGTCAGGACGGATCGGCATTTAGATACGCGCCTGCCGCCCGTGCAACTGCGAGGCCCCCTGGCTGCCGCCCGACGTTGCCTTCTGTTGGAACTTGATGAACTGAAACGCAGCGATCGGAAGGATGACGTGCCGGACACCGGCCGCCGCGATCGCCGCTTCCGCGCCCTCCGAGGCGACTGACGACA
>JBFIZG010000034.1:0-16508 GCA_041604955.1 Gemmatimonadales bacterium
GAACGGCGCGGCGCTGGGCGTGAACGTAGACCGCGCGGCGAGAGCCGACGTCATTGCGGCACTCAGATCAGCAGAAATCGACGTGCAGGACTTTTGGACTGAATCACCGGCGCTCGAGGTGCTATTGGAGCACGCGATAAGAACCCCGATCGACAACGCGTCAGTGTCGGACGTGGCGCGAAGTGTGGGGTCATGAGCGAGAAGGCGGCATTGTTCGTCCAACGTGAATTGACCGGGGCGTTGCGGGCCCGTTGGTTCATCGCCTACTCGATCCTGTTTGTCGTGGCTGGCCTGTTGCTCACGACAATCGGCCTCACGGATTCGGTGGTCTACGGCTATCGCGGATTCGTGAAGGCGTTTGCCGGCCTGGTGCATCTCGCGCTTCTGTTCGTGCCACTACTGGCCCTCTTCCCCGCGGTCGCGTCGATCGCGGACGAGCGCGAATCGGGCGCCCTCGAGTACATCCTGTCACAACCGGTGTCGGCCGGTGACGTCTACGCGGGAAAGTGGTGGGGCGTGAGTGCCGCGATGCTGTTGTCGTTGACAATCGGATTCGGCGTTGCCGGAGCGACGGCGGTCCTCAGGGGAGTTCCACCTCTGCTGATGGTGACCTTGTTTGCGTTCGTGCTGCTGCTCGGACTCGTCTTCGTGGCGCTGGGTCTGTGTATTTCGACGCTCGCCGCCACCAAGGCGCGCGCAATGACGCTCGCTATTGTCGCATGGCTCGTGTTGGTTGCGTTTGGGACGATCGGAATCATGGTGGCGTTCGTACGGTGGGGCCTGCCGGAACAGGTCCTCGTGGCGTGGACTTTCGTGAACCCGGTCGAAGCGTTTCGGATCGGCGTCGTCAGCGTGCTGGATGCCGATCTCTCGGTCCTCGGGCCGGTGGGTGCGTCGGTTATTCAGCGACTCGGACAGGGGGGTACCGTTGCGATGGCGCTATTGTCGTTGACCGCATGGGTCGTGGCACCGGGCCTGATCGGCTGGAGGTTGTTTGGCGCCGAGACCTCAGCAGCCTAAGGAGTCGAGCCGGAAAGGTGGGTCGCGGAATTCTAGAAGTACGTCGCAGCAGAGAATAAGAGTCCTGCTTGGTCCGCCCGATTGTTGAACCGGTCGTGCGTGCGCCCTCTGAAGTAGTCGAGCTTGAGCGCTGTGTCTGACGTGGGGCGGAAGCTCACCCCCAGCGACACCCGTGAGGCGTTGTCCCCGGGGATATTGCGGTCAAAGTCCACATAGTCATACCGCAGTCGGGCCTCGAACCTCGAGCGGGGCATTGTGGTCACGCGTCCGCGCCAGAACGGGACGACAACATCTGTGTACAAACCCCACTGCCCGGTCGCCAGCAGCCCTTCCAGAGCAGGCGGCACGGCGATATCGGCCACGGCGACCTCACCCAAGACCTGGACGGCGCCAACGTCTACGTCCCAATCCAGGGCACCGATACTGAGTGTCCGACCATCGTCGATGGTCTCGCCATCCCGTGTCGATTCGTTGTACTGGCCGTGCATTCCGGACAAACCGACTTCCAGATTCGCTCGCGGGCTGTACGCAATGCGTCCTACGACAGAAAGCCGCCGGTTGTTGTTTTCGAAGTTCGCGCGCCCAGCGGGAAGGCGGAGCCCGTCCTCGGCATCCAGGATTCGGTCGTCGAAGCCGTTTACGGCATATGCCTCATACGTCAGCCGCGCGGTGCCACCGAGCGGTACGGTGCCGTACCCGCCGAGCCCCGGTTGCGACAAGGCGACTGACAAGATCTCGGTCGATACAAATGGCCGGTCGGTGAACGGGTTCCGAGGGCTATCGTGCGCGAGGTTAAATCGCCCGAGCGGAATGAGAATCATTCCCGCGCGAGCCGCAAAGCTCCTGTTCACCAAGAGATCGACCGTCATGTACTCGAGCTTGATTTCTTCGGCCGCATCCTCGAACTCGAGTTCGGCACCGAAGCGAATGAAGTCGCTGATCTGCGAATTGAAGAAGAGATTGAATCGCTTGGCGAGGAACGTGAGGTCTTCGGTGATGCCGTCTTCCCGCTGGTATACGAAATGACCCTCCGCATACCCGCCGAGGGCCAGGCGGCCGGCTAAATCAGCCAAGTATGGACGGTCTCCGCGTCCCCCGGCAACGAACGGTCGCGCACGCGTCGTATCCCGCCGCTCCTGCGCTTCCGCAACCGCGCCAAACAAGATGGAGATGGCCAGCGCTGCGAGAACGGTGGGCGTGCGCGCTCGACGGTTCGGAGGCATATCAGACACTCGTATTGAGATCGATGACGAGTTCACCAGCCGATGTGAGTTCGGTAGCGTATCGGCGAAGCGCGCGTGGCGCCGGGCCGGTGAGCACCCTACCGGTCCGGTCGTACTCCGACCCGTGGCAGGGACACACGATCCGAGCCCCGTTCACCTCGACAACGCATTGCTGATGCGTGCAGATCGGTGAGAGCGCGACGAACTCGTTCTCGGCGAGCGCCAGGACGATCAGGTGGTGTGATAGCTCCGCCGGCTTAATTCGCAGGTAGCCGCCGCGCGTCTCGAGCTGTGGATGATGTCGGATGACGAGCCGAACGCGCCCGTTCCGAGCCTCAACAGGCACGGAAACGAGCGTGGCACATCCATTGACGGCGCCGGCAACAAACATGTAAGCGGCGGATTGGACGAAGCCACGTCGACGCATGGGCTCGCCCCTCAGCGACTCTCCACAAAATCGAGCAGTGCCGCACGGTCTTCCGAGCTCAATGCGTCGAACGCGTCACGGGCCGCTTGAGCCTCGCCTCCGTGAAGGAGAATCGCCTCCTCGACTGTGGAGGCGCGACCGTCGTGCAGCAGAAATGCATCGCCGTTCAGGAAGTGACGCATAACTCTGAGGCCCCAGAGTGGAGCCGTCCGCCATTCACGCCCGTTCGCTGCACCGTCCGGGCGATTATCAGCTAACCCAACACCCATGTCATGCAACAGCAAATCGGAGTAAAGGACGACGCTCCGACCTTCAATTGACGGAATGGGACTCGGACCCGCTGTGAACTGCCGTACATGGCACGAGACACAGCCAATCGAAGAAAACACATCCGATCCCCGATTCCGTTGCGCCGTTTCGTTCCCAGGAGCAGGCGGGGCCAACATCCGAATGTACGCAAGCACCTGCGCCACCCGGGCCGCGGGAAGTTCCGGGTCCGGTACTTTGTCGGCTGCGTCTGCTCCCTGACTCGCCTGCCGATTCACGTTTTCGACAGGCGCGAAATCGGTGGTGATTCCAATGTCTTGGTGGTAGGCCTCGACGACTTGCTGCAACAGCGTCGACACCTGGGCCTTGCGGCTGAACCTGCCAAGCTGCATCCCCGGCCCACCCCCAGGCTCCGACCTGGGAACGAACTCCGCTGGAGTGACGACGTTCGGGCGACCCGAAATCCCATCCCCGTCACCGTCGAACTCATCCGCATTCGCGAGTATGTCGGCGACAGGAATCGCCTCGATCAGCCCTACACCAAAGACCGGCGGCGGCAGGCGAACCGAAACATCAACACCCGGCGGCACTCTTTCCGGAACGGCGCCTGGGATCGCTCGATCCTGGATCTGCGGGCCTCCCACGTCATGTGCCGGATCCAACCCGCGGCTGATCCGCGTGAGGGCGTTTGCGGGTCTTCCCCGCCCATCCCCGCTGTGACACGCCGCGCACGAAACGTTGTTGAAAACGGGCCCCAGACCCGTGCTCGGAGTGAATGGCTGCCCAAACTGTTCGTCCCCGGCGATGAAACCGGCCAGCTCCTCCGGTGTGAGGCCGTCGAGCGGACCATCGAACAGATCCGCGGCGTCGGGGGGCTCGGTAAAGAGCGTATTGCATCCGGCTACGGCACTGCTCAGCCCGAGCGCGGCCACCAACCAAACAGCCGCTTGGGGGGAATTTAGGACACCTCGATTGCCCGAGCGTTCAGACAACACAGTCGGCCTCGTCTCCGGAATGTAGTGACAACAAACAATAATATTAGTTATTCCGAAAAACCAGATGCCCTGGATACCCTAATGTAAAGATTTGTTGACAAAATCCGCCGTCACCTCGAATTGCCCTCCCAGATTTGGTCAGGAACGTCGGGTAAACTACCTTCCTCCGATCCAAAAACCCGCTTTGATCGACATGAAAACATCGACGGCAGTTCTTCTAATCTTGCTCTTCGTCGCGTGCCGAGGGGCGGCCCCGCCGGGGATCGTCACCTTCGGCGATGTCCAACTGACTGGCGAGGTCGAGACAAACGAGCTCCTGGCGCAGATGCGCCCGCTCGATCCCCGGATGGAGGCATGCTACGCTCGGGCGAAGCGGGACGACCACAGCGTTCAGGGCGACATCCAACTCCACATACAGGGAGGAGACGGTCGTCTGGTGCCGGAGGTCCGCAGCAATACGACCGGAAGTGACTCGCTCGCCGCGTGCGTGACGAGTGCGATCGCCGGACTCACGATCGTCGAGCCCGAAACCGGCCCGCGTTGGGATTTCGAAGCCGACTGGACGTTGACCTTCACGTTGGTGACCCGCGACCGGTCTTCGTAGGGACGTTGGCGACGGCCTCTCCGGGCGACACGGTTCGGGTACGCTATAGGGCGAGTCTCAGTGACGGCACCGTGGTGGATTCCGAGTACGCGGAACACCCGCTCGAGTTCACGCTCGGCTCAGAAACCGTCATACCGGGATTTGAAGACGCCATTACCGGCATGAGGGCGGGACAGTCGAAGGAGGTCGTAGTCCAGCCCGCGGATGGGTACGGAGCGTACATGCCCGAACGCGTGATCGTCGTAGAGCGTGCCAAGTTTGCAAACCTCGTTGAGCCACGCGTCGGTCTGATGATGCGCGTCGGCCCAGACGAGAGCACGGCACAGAGCATGACGATCACGGAGGTTACGCGAGATTCGGTGACGTTGGATGGCAACCATCGGCTTGCGGGTAAAGTTCTCTCATTCGAAATTCATCTTGATGCGATAAATCCGGCGTAACCTTCTACCTGTACGCCGCCCGACGCTCACTGCTCGTCATCTTCGAGGGAACTGTGCTCGCCGAAAGATCAGGAAAGCGGTTGGCTTTCAAGCTCAAATTGCTCTCGCGAGAGGCCATCTCCGGCGCGCTCGAAAAGGCGGAACAGCATCGCCGTCTCAAGCAACCATGGGAAGCCGAGAGCGTGTGCCGGGACATTCTCGAGGTCGACCCCACAAACAGCAAAGCGCGGATTACACTGCTCCTTGCCTTGATCGAGCAGTTTGACGATGACCCCGAGAACGCGGTCCACGAGGCGAAGGCACTGCTAGACACGCTCGAAGGCGAATACGAAAAGGCGTACTACGCGGGTGTGATCTGTGAGTATCAGGCGAAGGAGCGGCTCGCCCACGGTACGTTGGGCGCGGGTCCGGCAGTCTACGAGTTGTTCGCGCGGGCGATGACCTGGTTCGAAAAAGCTGAAAAGCTGAGACCCGCCGGTGTCGACGACGCGATCCTGCGGTGGAACACCTGTGCCCGCATGATCATGCGAAACGATTTGCGTCCCGCCCCCGGTCCGCCCCGCGGCGCCTGAGGAACCGCGTCGGCGCTACCTACCACACGCTACCCCGTTTCCTGTCTCACGCGGGGCTTCCAGGAGACGACGATATCTCCGATGGCGTCGATGCCCGCCTCGAGCTGAGCGTCTGAGAGATAGGGCGCCGGACCCAACCGAAGGGCGTCTCCACGATGGTCGGTGAACACCGATCGCTCTCGCAGCTCGCGTACGAACTCGGCTGCGTGGGACGTATGTAGCACGAGAAACCCACCGACGTTCGAGAGATCTGTCGATCGGTCACGCCGCACGATCGCCGGATCGGCATCCAGCTCATCGAACCGTCGAGCCAGCAACCCGACTTGGTGTTGACTGATCTCGCGCAGCAGTGCCGGTGTCAGCCGCCGATCGTCAAAAAAATCAAACACCGCCGCGGCACGATAATGACTGGTTGGATCGTAGGTCGCGCCGGCAAAACGGGCAGCGTCTTCGCCGTATTGCACTTTCCCGGTCGTGTTGGCTGCAAGGACGTCAAACTCGCTGAACCACCCGGTGACGACCGGCCGTAACGTGCAATCTTCGGGAAACCGAAAGAAGCAGTTCCCCTCGCCGAGTTGGCAGTATTTATATCCCCCACCAACGACGAACGCATTTTCCAATCCGAGCGCACGCAATGAAAACGGCACGACGCCCAGCGCGTGGTAACTGTCAACGAGCAGCGGCACGCCCAGCGTCTCGCACTTGGCGGCCAGCTCGCCAAGACCCCGAGCGATCTCACCCGTTTCGAAGAACACCGCGGACACCAAGACGGCCGCCATGTCGGCGCTAACCGTATTCATCAGTCGATCGCCGACGGTGGCGCTGGGACGCTGCGGGACCTTGACGATTTCGACACCCTCTTCGGCGAGGCGGTCGAGTTGTCGCCGGATCGTGTGGAACTCTCCATCGGTCGTGAGCAAACGCGGTCGTTTGCGAAGCGGCAACGCGGAGAGAAAACGGACCAGCAGCTCGTGGGTATTTCCGGCCAGCGCAATATGTCCGGTTTGGTCGTCCAGCAGGTTTGCAAACCCCTGTCTCACACGCTCGGCTTTGGCAAAGGCGCGATCCCACTTGTCGTCCACGAAGGCGGCCGCATCGAGCCATGCCTCGGAATGCGCCGCGAAGCCGCAGTCCGGCCACGCCTGATGGGAGTGTCCCGTCAAAAGCACGCGATTTGCCACGTCGAATCGGCTGTAGTCGCGTGCGAGAAGATTGGGTGTCTGGTACAGGTCGTTTGGATTCATGGAGCGTTACAGCTCCGCCCGAATTGCCCAGAGATCGGGAAACGCCGCTCGAAACAGGGTCGTTTTGAGATATTCGGCACCGCTGGATCCACCGGTCCCCATCTTCGTTCCTATGGTGCGCTCCACCATCTTCACGTGCCGGTAACGCCATTCCTGAACACCCTCGTCGAGGTCTACCAAACGTTCACACACCTGCCCAACCAGCGGATCGTTGCGGTACACATCGATGAGTATCACCTGCACATCGCGACTCGGCACAATAGGTTGACGCACGTCCCGATGGATCTGCTCCTCCGGCACCGCGTAATCGTGCAGCGCCAGGTATCGTAAGAACTCATCCCATAACGTCGTCTCCTTGTAGCGGGTTTCCAGCCGCGCCCGGGCTGAAGAGCCTTCGGGGAACCGGGCAACGGCGTTCGCGTCTTTCAGACCGAGCGCAAACTCCAACTCTCGAAACTGCGCCGATTGAAAACCGCTGCCGCTTTCCAAACGATCTCGAAAAGAAAGAAAGTCGAGCGGCGTCATCGTCTCCAGAATGTCGAGTTGGCTCACCAAAACCTTGAGAATGGTCAGGATTCGCTTGAGCGTGTGCAATGCGGGCGACGTCCGATCGTCTTGAAGCAGTCGTTTCAGATAGTCGAGTTCGTGGAGTACCTCCTTGAACCACAGCTCGTACACCTGGTGCACGATGATGAACAGGGTCTCGTCGTGCTCGAGACCGTCGGCGCGGGGCTTTTGCAGCGACAGGAGGTCGTCGAGACGGAGATAGCTGGAGTACGTGACGGGCATTATTAGGTGACAGGTGATAGGTGATAGGTGATAGGTGATAGGTGATGCAAGGAGAGAGGTGCTGATGCATCAAAGCGACGGAGGCCCGAGCCAGCACCCATCACCTGGCACCCACGACCTAGCTCCTCACTCCTACTCCTATTCAAACCTCGGCGTATACCCTTCCATGGTCGCATACGGTTTGGGCCACGGGAGCTCGTAACCGAGTGCGTAGGCGGCGTGGTGGGTCCAATACGGGTCCCACAAATGCGCTCGCGCCATCACACAGAGATCCGCGCGTCCCGCCGCCAGAATACTGTTCACGTCTTCGAATGACGAAATGTTCCCGACCGCCATCGTGGCTATCTCCGCCTCGTGGCGGACCCGGTCGCTGAACGGCGTTTGAAACTGCCGTCCGTATACGGGTTTTGCATACGGTACCGTTTGACCGGCTGAGACATCGATGATGTCACATCCGTGCGATCTCAGCAACTTCGCCACGGCCACGGCGTCCTCCGGCTCCATTCCGCCGGGCGCCCAATCCACCGCCGAAATCCGGGCCGACATCGGCTTCTCCTCGGGCCAACAGGCGCGAACGGCGTCGAAGACCTCGAGAGGGAACCGCATTCGATTCTCGAGCGTGCCGCCGTACTCGTCAGTGCGCGTGTTGGTGAGCGGAGAGATGAAGCTTGCGAGCAAGTAGCCATGGGCGAGGTGAAGCTCGATGATGTCAAACCCTGCGTGGTCAGCCAACGTCGCCGCCCGAACAAAATCGGCGATGACCGCCTGCATGTCGGCTCGATCCATTTCCCGCGGCACTTGGCTGTGGGGATGATACGGGATGGGCGACGGCGCAACGATCTCCCACGCCCCACTCTGTAACGGTTCGTCCATTCCCTCCCACGGCACCCGTGTCGCACCTTTCCGTCCAGCATGCCCCAATTGCATCCCAAACTTCGCGTCGCTCTCCGCATGAACGAACTCGACGACACGCTTCCATGCTGCCCCATGCTCCTCGCTGTACATACCGGCGCACGCAGGGGAGATCCGTCCCTCTCGGCTCACGTCCGTCATCTCCGTAAAGACGAGCCCGGCGCCACCTAGCGCGCGGCTCCCCAAGTGCACCAGATGCCAATCATTGGGCATCCCGTCGACCGCCTTGTATTGGCACATCGGCGACACCACCACGCGATTCGGCAGGAGCATGTCTCTCAACCGAAACGGCGTGAAGAGCGGCGGGGGCGGCGGATCGTCCCGCACTGGAACGCCCGTTTGGCGACTCGCGGCACGTGCGACCCAACAGTCGACGGCCGCAATGAAGGCGGGGTCCCGCACCTTCAGGTTGTCGTGGCTAATGCGGAGACTTCGCGTCAACAGATTGAACGCAAATTGCGTCGGCTCGAGATCCATATACCGTTCGGTGTCCTCGAACCACTGGAGGCTCACCTGTGCCGCGCGCTGTAAGCTCGCAACCTCCGGCCGTCGGCTCGTCTCGTACGCCTCGAGCGCGACCGCCAGTTCGTCATGTGATTCCAATGCCCTCGCCAGCGCGATGGCGTCTTCCATTGCCAATTTAGTGCCCGACCCGACCGAGAAATGCGCCGTGTGCGCCGCGTCTCCCATCAACACGACGTTGCCGGTGTGCCAACGCGCGTTCGTGATCGTGGGAAACTGTCGCCAGATGGACCTGTTCTTGAGCAAGGGGTGGCCCGCAAGTTCCTCCGCGAACAACGCTTCGCAGAACGCGACCGTCTGATCTTCGTCGTCGGCGTCGAGGCCGGTCGCCTGCCACGTCTCCGCCGTCGTCTCTACAATGAACGTAGATTGTCCGGCCTCGTATTGGTACGCGTGTACCCGCCACAGACCGTGCTCGTTTCGCTTGAAGTAAAACGTGAACGCTGGGAACGTCCGCGTGGTACCCAACCAAACAAACTTGTTGGGACGCCAATCGATCGTCGACTCAAACCTGTCGTCAAACTGTTGGCGAATGACGCTGTTGAAACCGTCAGCGGCGAGAATCAGCTCAGCGTCGCCGAGCGAACCGATATCGGTGACTTCAGTTTCAAACCGGACATCGACACCCAGCTCCAGACAGCGGTCGCTCAGAATATGAAGCAACGCCTTCCGGGAGAGACCGCTGAAGCCGTGTCCGGTCGACGTAATGACCTTGCCATTATAATGAATGTCGATGTCGTCCCAGTGCGCAAAGCGGTCAGTGATTGCCCGATGGGTCTCCCCGTCGGCCGCCGCGAGATTTTCGAGCGTGGCATCGGAGAAGACCACTCCGAAGCCAAACGTGTCGTCGAGCCGATTGCGCTCGAGCACCGTGATCTCGTGCGCTGGGTTGGCGCGCTTCATGAGGAGCGAGAAATAGAGGCCGGCCGGCCCGCCGCCGACACAGACAATTTTCACGCGACGCCCTCGCCGGAGGCTCGTTCCGGAGCCCAATGAGGCGCCGTCAGCCTGCGACGTCCTCTATCGGTAAGCGGAACACCCGGGTCGTCCAGATCCAGCCTGTCCCAGAGCTTGCAGGTCACCTTCTTGTGCACCTGGTCTAACCCCTCGCAATAGTTCGTGAACACACACCGCCGCACCTCGTCGCCCCTCCCTAGGCGAATCTTCAAGAACCAATCCGGGTCGGCGAGGGTCTGTCTGGCGGAGGCAACAATATCTGCGTCACCACGGGCCAGAATCCCCTCCGCCTGATTGAACGAACCGATTCCACCACACACCACGACCGGTGTGTCAAACCCACGCGCTCGAATCGCTTGTCTGACCAGACCGGTCGCGTGCACGTTGCGGCCGAACGGGCCGCGTTCGTCCGATCGGACGGTCGGCATACACTCGTACCCGCTTCGACCGGTATACGGGTACGCCGCCCAACCTACTTTGGGCTGTTTGGCGTCTTCGAATTTTCCGCCTCGCGATAGAGAAAGATAGTCCATCCCAGCATTGGCGAATTCGACGCCAAAGTATACGGCGTCCGCTTCGTCGCTGCCTCCCGGTATGCACTCATCGGTGAGATAGCGGCAGCCGACGACAAACGCGTCGCTGACGCTCGCGCGGACCGCGCGGTACACCTCCAGGGGGAGCCGCACCCGGTTCTCGCGGCTCCCGCCATACGCATCAGGACGGTCGTTCAATGCTGACAAGAACGACGCCATCGTATATGCGTGCGCGTAGTGCAACTCGACTCCATCAAACCCGGCGCGTTCGGCGCGGCTGGCCGCGCGAGCAAACACGTCAGGAAGGATCTTGGGCAAATCTCGCACGTGCGGTTTGTCCACGTCGGTCACGCGCTCGCGATATCCGAAACGAAGCGCCTCGATCTCCCTGGGAGAGAGAACGCGGTCGAGTTCGTCCTGCGAGAGATCGAGGAGCCGTTGCCGGATCGCATCGTCATCGCCGGGTATCAGCCCTCGGTGACGATCGGTGATCTCCAGATACTGCCGAAGGTATTTATCTGACGGCGGACGACGCCGAATGACTTGGAAGTCGATGATCTGGATGAAGACACGAGTCCGGCCGTTGCTCGCTTCCTTGACCGTGTCCACGAGCTTTGCGAGTCCCGGAATGAAGCGATCGTGCCCGATTCGCATGAGCGGCCCGCTCTTGATATCCCGCACGCCGGTCGCCTCCACGACAATCACGCCCGGTTCACCCTCGGCAAACCGGCGGTACCAGGCCAAGATATCGCTCGTGACAAACCCGTCTTCCGTGGCACGCCAGGGCACCATGGCGGGGACCCAAGTCCGGGTATGAAGCGTGACGGATCCGACACGGATGCTGCTGAACCAGCGAGCCGCCCGGGCCTCTGCGCGAGTCGGCCAAGACGCGTCGGGGATCTCATGCTTGATGGGTTTCGGCGGATGCCACATAAGAGCGCGAAGCCGTTACCGGCCAAGGACGTCAGCCACCGGCGCGTTCCCGATACCGCTTGGTCAGCTGACCTGCAATCGTCAAATACTGGACTTCGGTCGTCCCCTCATAGATTCGGAGAGCGCGTACCGCACGGTAAAGATGATCCACTACGTGGTCCATCAGCACCCCTTTGCCTCCCACGATCTGTACGGCCTTATCGACGATACGCTGCGCGGCTTCAGTCGCAAAAGCCTTCGCCATGGCGGACTCCACGGTGACGCGTGCCGCCCCCGTGTCGGCCTCCCACACCGCCCGGTACACGAGCAACCGTGCCGCCATCAGCTCCGTGGACATCTCCGCGATCTTGGCTTGGGTCAACTGGAAGTCGACGAGAGGCTTGCCAAACTGCTGGCGTTCGCTGGCTTGCTTCAATGCCTCATCGAGCGCGCGTCCCGCCATCCCGCACGCCGCCGCCGCCACCGTCGCTCTCAAACGATCCAGCGTCCGCAAGCCCAGCTTGAATCCGTCCGGCGCATCTGCGATCAAGGCGGAGGCGGGCACCACGCAGTCGACAAAGGCGATCTCGCCGAGCGGATGGGGGGCGGACATGATCTGCGGGCGTACAAACCGGAGCCCCGGCGTATCCGCCGGTACGACGAAGCACGCGATCCCTTTGCTCCCGCGGGACCGATCGACAGAGGCGAACACCGTGTAATAGTCCGCAATCCCGGCATTCGAGATGAGCGTCTTTCGCCCCTGTAACACGTAGTCCGACCCACTTCGGGTTGCGGTCGTCGTCATCGACGCGACATCCGACCCCGCCTCGGGTTCGGTCATGGCAAACGCCGTCATTGCCTTTCCTTCCAAAACCGCGGGAAGGACGCGTTTCTTTTGTTCCGCGTTCCCCGCGAGAACGACCGGTGTACTCCCAAGCGCCTGCAATGCATAGACGGCGTCCGCCAACGGCGACGCGGAGGCGAGTGACTCGCGAATCAGCGCGACCGATCGGAGATCTTGATCGACGATGGGTGCATACCACCCTCCCTCGCCGAGCGTACCGAGAATCTCACGCGCTTGATCGCGAGCTGTTGCGTCATCCGATGGCGCGGTGAGCGGCAGAATCTCCGCCGCGGTGAACTGGTCGATCCTTGTCCCCAGGTCGACATGCGTGTTGTCGAGGAAGGCGCGAAGCGGATGGGTGTCTGGCATATCGTCTGTCAGACGAACTTGGCGTCCCGTTTTCCGGTAAACGCTTCGTATGCTTCGCGAAAGTTCGGATGCAACATGCAGTCGGCTTGTGCCTCGGCTTCCGCTTCGAGCGCCGCCGTGACATCCATGGCCGCCTCGCGATTCAGCGCATCCTTGGTGACCGCGAGCGCATCCGACGGGCCTCGCGCGAGCTGAGCCGCAAAATCGCGCGCTTCCCCGAGTACCTGATCCTTGGGCACCACACGATGGTACAGTCCAATTCGCTCCGCCTCGTTTGCATCGATGAAATTGCCCGTCATGAGCAGCGCCGTGGCGTGACCGAGTCCGACGATGCGGGGAAGCAACCACGCGGCACCCATGTCGGCGCCGGAGAGACCGACTTTCGTAAACAAGAACGCGATCTTCGCTGATTCGGCCGCGATCCGAACGTCACACGCCGTCGCAATCACGGCGCCCGCTCCGGCAACCGTGCCATTCAAGGCGCCAACGACCGGGCGACGACACATCCGAATGGCCAAGATCAAGTCGCACGTGAGGCGAGTAAAATCCAACAGTCCCTCTCGGTCACGTTCGAACAGGGCGCCGATGATGTCTTCGACGTCGCCACCCGAGCAAAACGCTCGACCGGCTCCCGTAATCACGATCGACCGGACGCCGGCCTCCGTGTCGAGCTGGCGGAACGTGTCCCGCAGTTCCGTATAGACCTCGAAGGTGAGGGCGTTGAGACGATCCGGCCGGTTCAGCGTGATCGTTGCGACGGAGGTCGCCGGGTCATGTTCGTAGAGAAAGGATTTGGGTGCTATTGCCATGTCTTCTCCCGGAACCGTCTATGCTGGCGGCAAGACGGCGGTGGCTTCGATTTCAACCTGTGCCTCTGGGTCTACTAATGCCGAGACCTCGACCAAGGCCATTGCCGGAAAATGCCGGCCCATGATTCGTCGATACGCCGACCCAATCGGCTTCAAGTTCGCCCGGTATGTCTGGATGTTGGTCACATAGAACGTCATCCGTCCAACAGCTTCGGGCCCGCCGCCCGCCTCGCGCACGACGGTTATCACGTTCTCGAGTGCCTTGGCCATCTGCTTCGTAAAATCGCCCGACACGACGCGCCCCGTGGCGTCCGTCCCCGCTTGGCCGGCGACGAAGAGCATGCGGCCGCCCGCCTCCGCCAACATGCCGTTATTCCAACCCTTCGGTTCACCTAACTCCTCCGGGTTGATGATGCGAAACGTCATGCCAGCAACTCCCCCCCGTCCACCACGATGGCTTGTCCGTTGACGCCCCTGGCGTCGGCGGCGCACAGCGATACCACGAGGTGCGCGACTTCTTCCGGTTCGATCAACCGTCCTTGTGGGCTGGTCTCGAGAATGGAAGCAAGCGCCGAGTCACGGGACATCCCTGTCTTACTGGTGATACGCTCGATCGATTCCGTCGTCATGTCGGTGTCTACATATCCCGGGCAAATCGCGTTGACGGTGACTCCATGCTGAGCGACTTCGGCGGCGAGACAGCGAGTGAAACCGAGCACTGCGTGTTTCGAAGCCGCATAGGCCGCGATGTACTTGGCGCCCGTCAGCGCCGCCACCGAGGCGACGTTGACGATCCGGCCCCAGCGTCGTTCCACCATTCCCGGAACAAAAGCCTGCGCGCAGAGAAAAGGCCCGGTGGCGTTCACGGCCAGCATGCGGTTCCATTCGTCGAGCGTGAGCTTTTGAACCGGAGCGGAACTCGCAACACCCGCATTGTTGATCAGGATGTCAATCTGTCCGAGGTACTCCGTTGCCTGTTGGGCCAAGGCGGTGACACTGGCCGGGTCGCTGACATCACACGCAACGCTCCACGCACGATGCCCAGCTGCGGATATGTCGGCCGCAACCCGCTGAACTTGAGGTTCCGTTCGGGCGGCAACCACGACCGACACCCCCGCGTCGGCGAGCGCCAATGCGACCGCTCGACCGATCCCCCGGCCACCACCCGTGACGACAGCCGACTTCCCGTTCAAGCCCATCGATCAGCTCTCCTCACCCGTGTCGTCCGTTGCCTCGAGCTCGTTCAGCACCGCTTCGGCGAGGATTGAGCCCAGGACGTCGATCGTCTGTCGCCCCTCTTCGCTACTCGCGTCGGCAGGATATCCGAAGTAGGCCCTCGGTCCCCCGGCCTGCTCGAACGTCGTGAGCCCGTTCCGGATCGCCGTCGAGAGCGAAGCGGGGTTGGGCTCGAGTCGCTTTCGGACGGCATCCCGCACCAGTTCTGGCCGCGCCGCCATGACGATCGAACTCTCAAACCGACCCGCGTGACACGCGCCACTCCGAAACTCGTCTGTCAACCTCGAACCCCAGGGCTTTCGCGTGATGTCCGGAAAGATAAACCGGTGTTCGTTTCCCTCTCGACAGCGGGCAACCGCTTCATGAAGGGACTGGAGATGCCCCGGGTCGAGGTGCGCGTTCGCGGCAACGACCAGACCGATCCCCCGATTCGCTAGACCCCTAACGATGTCTGACACCATGCGTGTGACCGTTTCCGGATCGATCGATACCGTTCCGGCGAACCCCGCTCCGAAGGCTGCCGAGGTATACGACAGGGAGGGAAGCACGACAACCGCGATTCCACGCGCTGCCAGTTTCTCCCCACCCGCTCGGGCCATGGCCTCCGCAATCACCACGTCGGTGTTGAGTGGCAGGTGCGGACCGTGCGCCTCTACCGCACCCGTCG
This sequence comes from Gemmatimonadales bacterium, assembly GCA_041604955.1. Taxonomy (GTDB): domain Bacteria; phylum Gemmatimonadota; class Gemmatimonadetes; order Gemmatimonadales; family GWC2-71-9; genus JBFHWR01. The sequence continues at coordinate 15,343 of JBFIZG010000034.1, forward strand.
GCAAAATGCCTACGGTGTTGCGCGAATCGAGACGATCCACCTCGTCCCATGTCATGTCACCCAGTTGTAAAACGGGCATGCGCTAGATTATAGTCTCCGGTCAAAGGCTACAGACCCATGAACTACACGCCACCCGAACAACTGAACGTCGCCGACTACTTCCTCGATGCGCGCATTCGCGAGGGACACGGAGACAGGAGGGCCCTCCTCACAGACACGCAGATCCTGAGCTATCGCGACATCCAGGCGCTGGCCAACAAGTTCGGCAACCTCCTTCGAGCGGCCGGTGTCGAACCGGAACAACGGGTGATCATCGCCCTCCCCGACGGGCCGGAGTTTGTTGCCGCTTTGTTCGGCGTCCTGAAGATTGGCGCCGTCGTGGTCATGGTCAACCCGCAGCTCAAAGTCGACGCGATCGACTATTTCTATCGCTACACTCGCGCAAAGGCCGCGTTCGTGCATCGGGACTGCGTGGATGACTTCGCCGCCGCCGCCAAATCGGCCCCTCACCTCGACTGCCTGTTTGTCGTCGGCACCGACGAATTCGCCACCGAAATCGATGCGCAGTCGCCCGATCTCACTAATTTCCCCACACATCGCGACGACGCCGCCATCTGGCTCTTCTCGGGCGGTACGACCGGACAACCCAAGGCCGTGGTCCAGACACACACGTCGTTTGCCAACACCACCGAGTGCTATGGTAAGGGCGTCATTGGTTACACGGCCGATGACATCACCCTCTCGGTTCCCAAGCTCTATTTCGGGTACGCCACCGGCTCGAACCTCCTGTTTCCGTTGTCGGTGGGCGCGGCGGCGGTACTCTTTCCCGAGCGTTCGACGGCGGACGCCCTGTTCGAAAAGATCGACCGGTTTCGGCCGACGATTCTGATCAACGTTCCCACCATGGTCAATCATATGGTGAGCCATCCCGACGCCAAGAGCCACGATCTGTCGTGTCTTCGCGTGTCGACGTCGGCCGGTGAGGCGTTGCCCGTGGAGCTGCATCGGCGGTGGAACGAAATGTTCGGGGTCGATCTGCTCGACGGTCTCGGCACCGCTGAGATGTGGCACATCTTCATTTCCAACCAGCCGGGAAAGGTGAGGCCCGGGACGTTGGGAACGGTCGTCCCCGGATTCGAGGTCAGGGTGTGTGATGAATCCGGCGC